>NZ_JAWORD010000030.1:0-48898 GCF_033337665.1 Vibrio sp. Vb2960
TGTTTTACCGTGGTCAACGTGGCCGATAGTACCAACGTTAACGTGCGGTTTCGTACGTTCAAATTTTTCTTTAGACACGATCGTGTTCCTTCCTAGTTATGATTCGTCGTGATCATTATTGATCGACGACGCGCCAGAAATTGTTATTTTATGCGCCAACGCCCGTTAGCGCAATATTTGGACGCCCTGATCTCGCAAAAAGTCGTAAACTTTTTGCAGTTCAATCGTCAATTAGTAACCACGCTCTGCAATAATTTTATCTGCGAAGTTTTTCGGCACTTCAGCGTACTCGTGAAACTCCATAGAGTAAGACGCACGGCCTTGAGTTGCAGAACGTAGATCAGTTGCGTAACCGAACATTTCGGATAGTGGTACTTGAGCACGGATGATCTTAAGACCAGCCACACCTTCGTCCATGCCTTCAATGATACCGCGACGACGGTTTAGGTCACCAACAACGTCACCCATCCAGTCTTCCGGAGTGGTTACTTCGACATTCATCATAGGTTCTAGAATCACAGGTTGTGCTTCTAGTGCACCTTTCTTGAATGCCATCGAGCCAGCGATCTTAAACGCCATCTCGCTTGAGTCTACATCGTGGTAAGAACCATCAAATAGTGTAGCTTTAATATCTAGTACAGGGTAACCCGCTAGAACACCACTATTCATTTGCTCTTCGATACCTTTCGATACCGAACTGATGTATTCCTTAGGAATCACACCGCCCACGATTTCGTCTACGAATACGAAACCTTCACCAGGCTCTGAAGGCTCAAGTTTGACCCAAACATGACCGTATTGACCACGACCACCTGATTGACGAACAAACTTACCTTCAACTTCCGCTTTACCACGAATGGTTTCACGGTAAGCAACCTGAGGTTTACCAACGTTACAATCAACGCTGAATTCACGCTTCATACGATCAACGATAATGTCTAGGTGAAGTTCACCCATACCTGAGATCAGAGTCTGACCTGATTCGTCGTCCGTTTCCACGCGGAATGATGGATCTTCCGCTGCTAGTTTACCTAGCGCGATAGCCATTTTCTCTTGGTCTGCCTTAGAACGAGGCTCTACAGCAATCTGAATAACTGGTTCAGGGAACTCCATGCGCTCTAGAATCACTTTGTGGTTCTGATCACACAGTGTGTCACCTGTTGTTACGTCTTTCAGACCGATAGCAGCTGCAATATCACCAGCGCGAACTTCTTTCACTTCTTCACGCTTATTCGCATGCATCTGAACGATACGACCGAAACGCTCTTTCTTCTCTTTTACTGAGTTGTAAACAGCGTCACCCGAGTTTACAACACCGGAGTAAACACGCATGAAAGTTAGCGTGCCCACGAATGGGTCAGTCGCAATCTTAAACGCTAGCGCTGAGAAAGGTTCGTTGTCGTCAGCATGACGCTCAACTTCATTTTCTCTTTCGTCGACACCTTTAATTGCAGGTACGTCAACAGGCGATGGCAAGAACTCAACTACTGCATCCAGTACCGCTTGAACACCTTTGTTCTTGAACGCACTACCACAAGTAGCCAGTACGATTTCGTTATTTAGTGTGCGAGTACGTAGAGCTTGTTTGAGCTCAGCTTCAGTCAATTCACCTTCTTCAAGGTACTTGTCCATCAGCTCTTCGCTAGCTTCAGCAGCGGATTCAACCATGTGGTTGCGCCACTCTTCAGCAAGTTCAATCATGTCAGCCGGGATGTCTTCGTAAGTAAACGAAGTGCCTTGATCGGCATCATTCCAGTTGATCATTTTCATCTTGATAAGGTCGATGACACCTCTGAACTCATCTTCCGCACCAACGTTCAGCTGGATTGGAACAGGAGTCGCACCAAGACGATTCTTAATTTGGTTCACAACGCGTAGGAAGTCTGCGCCCGCACGGTCCATCTTGTTTACAAATACCAAACGTGGAACGTGGTATTTGTCTGCTTGACGCCATACAGTTTCAGACTGAGGTTCAACACCAGATGAGCCACAGAACACAACCACAGCACCATCAAGTACACGAAGAGAACGCTCTACTTCGATAGTAAAGTCAACGTGTCCAGGGGTATCAATGATGTTTACGCGATGCTCAGGGAACTGTGCTTCCATACCACGCCAGAATGTAGTAGTCGCAGCGGATGTGATAGTGATACCACGCTCCTGCTCCTGCTCCATCCAGTCCATGGTTGCTGCACCATCGTGAACTTCGCCGATTTTGTGAGAAAGGCCAGTGTAGAACAGAATACGCTCAGTTGTGGTTGTTTTTCCTGCATCTACGTGAGCACAGATACCGATATTACGGTATAGCTCAATAGGAGTTTTACGAGCCACGATTGTATCCTCTTACTAAGGTGTACCTTAGAGTATAGAAAAGTGCTGCGAGAGAACCTCGCAGCACAGAAGGTATTACCAACGGTAATGAGCGAACGCTTTGTTTGCGTCAGCCATGCGGTGAACGTCTTCACGTTTCTTAACCGCAGTACCTTTGTTCTCAGACGCGTCTAGCATTTCAGCAGCTAGGCGTTGAGCCATAGATTTTTCACCACGCTTGCGCGCAGCTTCAACCAACCAACGCATAGCAAGTGCGTTACGGCGAACCGGACGTACTTCTACAGGTACTTGGTAAGTTGAACCACCAACACGGCGAGATTTAACCTCTACCGCTGGGCGAACGTTTTCAAGAGCTTCTTCAAAAATAGCTAAGTGGTCTTTACCAGACTTTTCAGCCATAGCATCTAGTGCAGTGTAAACGATTTTCTCTGCAGTAGATTTTTTACCGTCAACCATTAGGATGTTAACGAATTTTGCCAGCAATTCAGATTTGAATTTTGGATCTGGAAGGATCTTACGCTGACCAATGACGCGACGACGTGGCATGGATTTATCTCCGTTGTCTTCTTCAGGTTTTATCCAAAACTTTTCAGTTTTTTCAAAAAATTAAAAATAATTTAGTGTTTGGCCTTACTTAACGGAATCCATTAAGACTTAGGACGCTTCACACCGTACTTAGAACGACCTTGTTTACGGTCATTTACGCCAGCACAGTCTAGTGCGCCGCGAACAGTGTGGTAACGCACACCTGGAAGGTCTTTAACACGACCACCACGGATTAGAACAACTGAGTGCTCTTGAAGGTTGTGACCTTCACCGCCGATGTACGATGTAACTTCGAAGCCGTTTGTCAGACGTACACGACAAACTTTACGAAGTGCTGAGTTAGGTTTTTTAGGTGTAGTAGTGTAAACACGAGTACATACACCACGTTTTTGTGGGCACGCTTCTAGTGCAGGCACGTTGCTTTTAACAACTTGCTTTGCACGTGGCTTACGTACCAACTGGTTAATAGTTGCCATTAACTAGCTCCTGATTTACTTGAAAGTAAGCTTTGTGAAAAATCTATCCCCAACTGCCAATGCAGTTAGGGACGCAAAATTCTATGCAGCAGTGAGAGGTGTGTCAAGAAATATACGGATCTTTTTTGTTCAATTAGAACAATTCATCCGTAAAGCTTTGTCGACAGCAAATCTTGTTCAATCCCAAGTTAGGGATTTATCCTGTTTTGCTGTTAGTTCAACGAAGCCTGAGTAATTCACAATCGTCAGCGATGGACTGATACGATTTGCAATACCGCGAGCTTGCGCATCGCTCTCTAACACAAATACGCTGCGGTTTTTTAGATGGGAAAATGCTTTATGTTGCGAGTTAGCAGCGTACACTGCATCTTCTATAAGTAAGATGTCATCCTGTTCACTGCATAAGGGCATGGCGTCTTCTAGAGCAGAGACTGTTTTTATGATGTGTAACATACCTTCCTCAAAAAGACAGTAGCTTGCCAGCGTGTTGTAACTTATCTTTGAGCTGTTCTGAGCTTAACGCTTGGGCTTCAATGACTAAATCCGCTTGCGCCAAACCTCGCTGGGTTAACGACTCTGAACACACAAAGACTTGTTCGATGTCGTATAAATCGAAAAGCTTTAACATCGGCGCGTAATCTTTACTCAAAATATTGTTGGGGTTTTGTCCGAGTAGAAGCTGGTATACCCCGTCACCCACGAAAATGACGCTGATATCTTCACAGTAAGCCGACGCGGCTAACAGTGCATCCACACCTTCACGACCAGCTGCACTGCCATGTGGCGCACTACGAAATAGATAAGTTAACTGACTCAAAACTGTACCACTCTGTCTTGGGTTAACATCGCTTCAGCTAGGCTACCTAAGCCTGCTTGTTCAAAACCATCGGCTAGATTGTTCTGAACCAAACCATGTTGATTCGCTTCTTCTTCACTTACAATCCCGCGACGCAAAGCGGCCGCGACACAAGTTTCTAGGCGAACACCATGCTCTTTAGCCAAAGACTGCCACGCCTTATTGAGATCAAATTCATCGTTAGCTGGCACACTCAAAGCAGTACCATTAGTCACACCATCTTGATAAAAGAAGACGCTCACTAGCTGATGGCCTTGCTCTATCACCGCTTTGGCGAACTGATAAGCACTGCGCGCTGACTGGCTGCCATAAACGGGACCATTCACCACTAACGTGTAAGTCAGTTTGCTCACCTTTCATCATCCTCGGTTTTACGTTGACGAATGTACAAGTAAACGGTGTGTTTTGAAATATTAAGGCGATCCGCGACACGGTTGATGGCATCTTTAATATCGAAGATACCTTTGTCGTACAACTCCATCACGATCTGGCGATTTTTGGTGTTGTTAGACACGGATTTATCCGCATTGATCTCTTCGATGGTGCGTTCAACAGTTTGGTCCACCAGCTCTTCTACGTCACTAGCAAAGTTGACCGAGGAAGCCGCTTCTTTCGCTTCTTGCGTCGGCATGAAAGACTGAAGGACTTGCGAGAAAGGCGCATCCAAGTTGACGTTGATACACAACAAACCAATCACGCGATTTTCGCCATTACGAATAGCGACAGTAATCGACTTCATCAACACGCCACCTTTTGCACGGGTAAAGTACGAACGTGAGAAGTTGCGCTCCGAGCCTTCGATGTCTTTTAGCATCTTAAGCGCTAAATCAGTGATTGGTGAGCCGACTTGGCGCCCCGTGTTTTCACCGTTAGCGATTTTAATTGCAGAGGTATTTAAGTCTTCTAGAGAGTGAAGAACGATTTCACAAAATGGACCTATCAGGCTGGCGATACCATCCACGACCGCCTCATAAGATCTTAAAATGATTTTGTCGTGCTCGGTAAACGGCATCACGTTAACGGATTCCATTTCGAGCAACATCTCCGCGTTTATTGTTTCTGTAGTTGTCATAAGCCTTCGAGCGAAAAATCAACAAATTGGTGTAAGTTTATCAGAAAATTTGAAAAGCAACCTAGCAAACTCACCAACTAGTGACCTAGAACAAAAAAGGCCCGTTAAACGGACCTTTTTCAATAACTTATCGCAGCTTATTGTTATTGCTCTGCGTTGTCGTTCTCAACTTTTAGCAGCTCAACTTCAAATACTAGCGTTGAGTTAGCAGGAATGCTTGGTGTGTCTTGGTCACCGTATGCTAGCTCTGGCGGGATAACGAATTTGAATTTAGAACCCACAGGCATTAGCTGAACACCCTCTGTCCAACCTGGGATTACACGGTTAAGTGGGAACGTTGCAGGTTCACCACGATCGTATGAGCTGTCGAACTGAGTACCGTCGATCAGAGTACCTTTGTAGTGTACTTGAACCGTATCAGTGTCTTTTGGCTTCTCACCTTCAGCTGGTGTCATTACTTGGTATAGAAGACCTGTATCTGTCTTCACTACGCCTTCTTGCTTCTCAAACTCAGCACGGAAATCATCGCCAGCTTTTTTCGCTTCAGCTGCTTTCTCAGCCGCTTGTGCTTGCATCTTTTCTGCAACACGCTTGTCTAGAGATTCTAGTGCTGCACGTGTTTCTTCTTCATTCAATTCAGCATTGCCTTTGAAGACGTCTTCGATACCTTTTAGTACCAAATCTTTGTTAAGATTAATGCCGATTTCGCTTGGCTTGTCGATGCTTGTGCTTAGGTAGTTAGCAAATGAAACACCGATTGCGTATGCCGCTTTGTCGTCGTCGGTTTTAAAGTGAACCGCTTTACCGGTTTCTGCTTGAACTTGTTCTGCTTGAGGTGCGGTTTCTGTTTTAGTTTCTTCTTTCTGACAACCTACCGCTAGCATAACTGTTGCAGCAAGTAGCGACACTTTTAAAACTGATTTCATTAAATTCTCCCAATAATGGCTCTGCCATTGGTTGTTGTGCACAAATCTTCTATGAGACTAGTGAAGACAATCGTTATACCAATATACTAGCTATATGTCTTAAGACACAAACCGGATTATTAGATGTGATGCAAAGAATTTTTCATTTATTCCTATATTTAATTGTCATCACCACGTTAAATGGTTGCTTTTTCGCCGAGCGTGAAGTGCAGCGTTGGCCGATAGAACCTCAAGGTGCGACGAGCTTCGCACTTAGCAGAGATGGACGGTTTGCTCTGCTCTATTCTCAACAGCGTCATTTGATGTTGTGGGACCTAGAGCAAAATGAACAACTAGCCAACCTGGGTGAACTCGATGCCGATGCCAATGTGGTTTCCCATATCCGCATATCTGACAATGGTCGCTACGCAATTACAGCAAGCCAAATGAACTTCGCAGTTTGGGACCTAGGCTGGACGCAATCCGAAGGCCTTTGGTCTATTTCTGATGCGCTCATTCGCGACGTTGATATCACCAGTAATGGTGAACAAGTTCTGCTTGGGTTATCCAACGGTAAAGCAATTTATGTCAACTTAGTCACCGGGCGTCGCATGGAGTTCCTTGCGCATCGTGAAAAAGTCAATTCCGTGGCCATTTCTCCTAATGGGCGCTTCGCCCTAACCGGAGGTAATGACTATAAAGCGTATCTGTGGGACACCGAAACCGGACAAGTACTACGAACCTTCGAACATGAACAACGAATTGTTCGCGTGGCCTTGCAAAGAGATGGAAAATTAGCAATGACATCTGATGGCGGAAACCAAGCGATTGTTTGGGATTTAAAAACTGGACAAGAAGTCGCACAGTTGAGCAGTTGGTCACGCCAATTAATTTTCTCTACCGCACGATTTTCTGACGACGGGACTCAACTAGTCACAGGAAGCCCTTCTGGCCGTGTGTCGATATGGGATACTCAAACCGGAAAACGAATGAGTGGATTTGAAGTGGAGCCCAAAAAAGACACTCGCCCTCCCCGTGCGGTCGTGTATGATGCAGCCTTTGATTCAAAACAACGCGTAATTACTGCTACTTCAGCAGGTATTGCCCAAGCTTGGCAGTTAGAGAACGGATCATGACAGAAAAAATCATTCAGCAATTGGAAGCACGCATTAATGACTTAGAATGTCAGCTTGCGTTCCAAGAACAGACTATTGAAGATCTGAACGGCGCTTTATCGCAGCAACAACTGCAAATTACCAAGATGCTCGATCAGATGAAATATGTGGTAGGTAAAGTAAAAAATATGGACTCGTCGAATTTAGCCGATCCGTCAGAAGAAACCCCACCACCGCATTATTAAAATGCAGGCTCAAATAGCATAAAGCCCAGAACATGTTCTGGGCTTTGTTGTATTAATTACTTAAGAAGGTACTCAAGAAGAAGCTATTCGTCGGCGTAGATTTTAACGCTCAGCTCGCCTTGCGTATTAATGCCTGCTCGGTACATGCCAGAACTGTTCATCGCAAAGTGCATCTCACCTTTAGCATCAATGGCAATCAAACCGCCCTCTCCGCCTATCTGTTTGAGATCACCTTGGATAATGTGTTCACAAGCCGTATGAATATCTTCTTGTAAGTAACGCATACGTGCTGCAACGTCTTCCGCAACACGTTTACGAATAAAGAACTCACCGACACCCGTAGTGGAAACTGCAACAACGCCATTTTCGGCCACCGTACCACAACCAATCAGAGCCGAATCTCCGACTCGGTTGTATTTCTTATTCGTCACGCCACCCGTACTGGTGGCAGCGGCTAAGTTGCCTTGTTGATCTAACGCTACCGCACCAACCGTACCGTGCTTACGGTCATCTGGGTAACGAGATTCCGACAAAGCAAACAGTCCTTTCTCACGCATAGACAGCAACTGCTCATAACGGCGATCAGTAAAGAAGTAATCTTGCTCGGTATACTCATGGCCTTGCTCAAAAGCAAACTTCTCTGCGCCCTCACCCACCAACAACACATGATTGCTGTTTCGCATCACGTCACGAGCGAGCTCAATTGGGTTTCTGATATGACGAACCCCAGCGACCGCGCCTGCTGCAAGGTTTCGCCCATCCATCACAGAAGCGTCCATTTCAACCATTTCGTTGTTGGTCAGCACTGAGCCTTTACCCGCATTAAAGTTAGGAGAGTCTTCCAATACTTTCACTGCCGCTACGACGGCATCTAAGGCTTCACCGCCCGTGTCTAGAATTTGATGTCCCGCTTTTACCGCAGCTTCTAAATCCGCCAAGATGGATTGTTGCAGCTCATCGCTCATCTGTTCACGCAAGATGGTGCCCGCACCACCATGAATGGCAATCGAGAAAGGTTTCGTCATCACTTTGTCCAACTGTTATTCCTTGTATGGTTGGCACTACACCTTAGATAAACAAAAAGCGCAAGTTGAAAACTCAACTTGCGCTTTTCAAAGCTTTGCTAGATAAGATTATCTAGTGAAGGAGCTTATGATTAGTGAGAACCACAGCTACCGCCGCCACAGCAGCCGCCTTCTTCTTCGTGATCGTGGTCATGATCGTGACCACCACAACAGCCACCACCTTGGTGGATGTGACCGTGTTCGATCTCTTCTGCTGTTGCTTCACGTGTAGACATAACTTCTACTTCGAAAGTTAGTGTTTGACCAGCTAACATATGGTTACCGTCAACAACCACTTCGTTGCCGTCAACTTCTGTTACTTCAACAGGGATTGGACCTTGGTCAGTGTCAGCTAGGAAGCGCATGCCCACTTCGATTTGCTCAACGCCTTGGAACACGTCCGCAGGAACGCGCTGTACTAGCGCATCGTTGTGCTCACCGTAAGCTTCTTCAGGAGCTACCGTTACTGAGAACTTGTCGCCAGCCACTTTACCTTCAAGTTCTTTTTCAAGACCTGTGATTAGGTTGTTGTGACCGTGAAGGTAATCTAGAGGTGCTTCTGCTGTTGATTGATCAACAACGACACCGTCTTCCATCATTACTTTGTATGCAAGGCTTGCAACAACGTTCTTTTCAATTTTCATACTAACTCCAGGGAGATTAATTGACTTAACCTGAATGGGGTTAAGTACTGAGATATCTGGGTGTATTATGGGGATCAATTATCGAAGTTCAATTATTCCGGCTTAAAAATTCCGATCATTTCCTGATCTGAGTGTTTATTTTTCTCTACAGATTGTGGTTTACGCTGCTCTGTAAACTCACACTCGACACACTCAACTAATTCGATGTTATTTTCAATCCACCAGCGCAGGGTATCTTGCTGGCTGCAATTTGGGCAGCTAGCGCCGGCAATAAAACGTTTCTTGATTTTCACGCTATTTCCTTAGCTTGAGTCTTGGCTCAAGTACTACTTCCAATGATTAGGTGACTGATGGTCGCTCTCCATTTCACGACCAAATATTTCTTCTAGCTCTTTGCGGGCCTCTTTCGCTCTTTGAGCCAATTTCTTATCTTCATTGTGTTGAGGCAATAAGTCCTTAAGCATAGCATTATCCAACTTGCGAAAATGTGCTTCTGCCCGCTTTGCTTGATAAGGATGCATACCCAGTTCTACGAGCGCTTGGCGACCGAGATCTAGCGCCCCTAAAAATGTTTCACGAGAGTAATTCTCTACACCATGACTCATTAACTGGTAAGCCTCGACACGGCTTCTTGCTCGGGCTAACAACTTAAGTTTCGGGAAGTGCACGCGACAAATGTCCACGATGGCCATCACCTCATCAGGTGAATCAGTACAAATAATCAATGCTTCCGCTTTATCAGCGCCAGCAGCCCTCAATAGGTCAATTTGTGTAGCATCGCCATAAAACACTTTGTAACCATACTTACGTAATAGGTGGATTTGGCTGGCATCACTTTCTAATACTGTCACTTTGATTTTATTGGCATACATTAAACGTCCGACGATCTGACCGAAACGTCCAAAGCCTGCAATGATAACGCGTGGTCGGCGATCCACGACTTTCGTGGTCATGCCCTCTTCTTCTTGATTCAGGGTATGAGCAAACCACTTCTTTTGTCCCATCAGCAAAAGAGGAGTCGTCACCATGGATAGACTGACCACCACCAACAGAAACGCCACTTGCTCTTTGGACAAAATGCCCTCTTGGCTCGCCGCGGTAAATATGACAAAGGCAAACTCACCGCCTTGGCTCAAAATTGCAGCCATACGGCTTCTCGCTTTGGCTCCGACACGGGCAGCTCTCGCCAATGCATACAAAACCAAACCCTTAACCACGACCAAAGCCACCACCGCACCGAGAATCTCTAAAGGATGTAATGCCAATAACCCCAAGTTTACCGCCATGCCCACCGCAATAAAGAATAACCCCAACAACAGACCTTTAAATGGCTCGATAGCGATTTCCAACTCATGGCGATACTCACTCTCTGCCAGCAAAACGCCTGCTAAAAAAGTCCCCAATGCCATCGAAAGGCCGAGCTTTTGCATCACGACCGAAATGCCAAGCACGACTAAAAGTGCAGCAACGGTAAAAAGCTCACGAACACCACTCATCACGACAAAACGAAATAGCGGACGTAGTAAAAAGTGACCTCCAATCAACAGTGCTACCACACTGCCTAAAATAGTGAAGACATCCAACCAACTTCCACCACTATGCCCGCCTGCTAGCAAGGGCAACATCGCCAGCATCGGGATCACTGCAATATCTTGAAAGAGCAGCACCGCAAAACCAGATTGCCCCGTTTCGGTACCATTAAGCCCTTGCTCTTCAATGACTTTAAGCGCAATCGCCGTCGAGGACAGCGCCAACCCCATCCCGATCACCAAACTCACTTGCATGCTTACGCCAAACATACTGACGACACTACCAATCACGGCGGTCGTGACCACAACCTGCGCACCGCCTAAACCTAAAATCGGCCCTCGCATCTGCCACAATTTTTTAGGGTTTAATTCCAGCCCTATCAAAAACAGTAACAACACAACCCCAAGCTCGGCAAAATGCAAAATGGCATCAACGTCGCTAATTAAGCCGAGCCCCCATGGGCCAATCAACACACCAGCGAGTAGATAACCTAAAACCGAGCCAAGCCCAAGGCGCTGAGCAATCGGCACCGCAATAACCGCAGCCGAAAGAAAGACCACACTGCTTTGAAGAAACTCACTGGTGATCGCCATACTGACCTCCTCGATCTGCCGCTTGCCAGTTTTCAAGTGGGTTACTCAGCCATCCACGGTATAACTCGGCATGTTCGTAGCGTTCAATATCTGAAACATTTCTTGACCAATACAACACCAGTGGTTCAATCCAGTGCATTTGGCATAGGGCTGCCGTCAGTTCAAACGGTTGCAAGATTTGCTCAAGTGGGTATTTGTTGTACCCCTTCGCGCTGAAGGCTTCTTCTTTACCACCTGTTGTAATGACACTGCGCCAGTATTTTCCTTCTAGCGCCGCACCTCCGCCAAATGCAAAGCCTTTACCTAACACTCGGTCTAGCCACTCTTTTAATAGGGCTGGACATGAATACATATAAAGTGGGTGGTGAAATACGATCACATCGTGAGCGAGCAACAACTCATGTTCGTAATTCACATCAATAAAGAAATCAGGGTAAACACCGTAAAGATCGTGCACAGTGACGTGATCAAGCGACTGAGCTTTTTTTATCATCACTTGATTGGCAATCGAGTTATGTGGCTCTGGATGAGCATAAATGACCAGAACTTTTGGGAGAATAGACGGTGCAACAGCCAAATGGTCGTCCTTGTGGTTATTTTTATCCGTTATCAAATTGTTATACTTTTTTGTACAGCATAATGCAATTAAAGCGAATCAATCGACTTTTCCGGTCAATACCCCTACTATTCACCGCTAGATATATACCCAAGTGGCTTTAAAAACGATTGAAACCACTTCGCTATGTAACCAAGCAACGCGCACTGCGCAAAGTGAATGAAAACTTTATGATTACCTTCTCTGATATTCAGTTACTGCGTGGCGGTAAACCTCTTTTAGACCAAGCTTCTGCGACTATTCACCCTGGCGATAAAGTCGGTCTTGTGGGCAAAAACGGCTGCGGTAAATCAACGCTGTTTGCCCTACTGAAAGATGAACTGTCAATTGATGCTGGCTCATTTAGCCAACCTCAACACTGGGAGTTGGCCTGGGTCGCACAGGAAACGCCTGCGCTAGAGCGCACTGCACTGGAATACGTCATTGATGGTGATCGCGAATACCGCGCTCTCGAAAAGCAGTTAGCTGAAGCAGAAACACAAGACAACGGAACCCTAGTTGCCGAGATACACGGTAAAATTGAAACCATTGGTGGTTACAGCATTCGCGCTCGCGCGGCAGAACTGCTCGATGGTTTAGGGTTCAGCCAAGAGCAAATGAGTTGGAGTTTGACCCAATTCTCGGGTGGTTGGCGTATGCGTCTTAACTTGGCTCAAGCGCTATTGTGTCGTTCTGATCTACTGCTACTCGACGAACCAACCAACCACTTGGATTTGGACGCGGTAATGTGGTTAGAGCGTTGGCTACAAAACTACCCTGGCACGCTGATTCTGATCTCGCACGACCGTGACTTCCTTGATCCAATTGTTGGTCGCATCATTCACATCGAGAATCAGCAGCTGAACGAATACACGGGTAACTACTCGTCATTCGAAAACCAACGCGCACAAAAGATGGTGTTACAACAAGCGATGTTTGAAAAGCAACAGAAGCAGATGTCTCACATGCAAAGCTACATCGACCGCTTCCGTTACAAAGCCTCTAAAGCACGCCAGGCTCAAAGCCGTATTAAAGCTTTGGAGCGCATGGAGAAAGTGTTACCAGCTCAATTCGATAACCCATTTAGCTTCCAATTCCGTGAGCCAGCTGCGCTGCCAAACCCAATCATGATGATGGATGAAGTATCTGCAGGTTACGGTGACAACCTCATCTTAGAGAAGATCCGCTTGAACTTGGTTCCTGGCAGTCGTATTGGTCTACTCGGCCGTAATGGTGCGGGTAAATCGACCTTAATCAAGCTGCTCTCTGGTGAACTTAACGCGCAAGGTGGTGACCTAACTTACTCACAAGGCGTGAAAATTGGTTACTTCGCTCAGCACCAGTTAGAAACGCTTCATCCTGAAGAAACGCCGCTGCAACACATGATGCAAATCGCACCCGATCAAACCGAACAGCAGCTACGTGATTACCTAGGTAGCTTTGGCTTCCAAGGTGACAAAGCACTAGAAAAAGTTGCGCCGTTTTCTGGTGGCGAAAAAGCCCGTTTGGTATTGGCTTTAATTGTGTGGCAAAAGCCAAACCTGTTGCTACTTGATGAACCGACCAACCACTTAGACTTGGACATGCGTCAGGCATTGACGATGGCACTGCAAACATTCGAAGGTGCGATGGTGATTGTTTCACACGACCGCTATTTACTGCGCGCTACGACCGATGACTTGTATTTAGTGCATGATAGACAAGTTGCTCCGTTCGACGGTGACTTAAATGACTATTACAAATGGTTAACCGAACAACAAAGAGCGGAACGCAAAGAAGCGCAGGCTGCGCAGCCAAGCAAAGATACGGCCAACAGCGCAGCCGCGAAGAAAGAGCAAAAACGTCGCGATGCAGAGTTTCGAAAACAGACAGCGCCAATTCGCAAAACGCTGACACAACTAGAAAATAAAATGGATAAGTTAGGTGCTGCACTGGCCGAAGCTGAAGAACAATTGGCGGACAACTCACTGTATGCGGCCGAAAATAAAGCTAAACTTAACCAAGTGCTGGCACTTCAAGCTTCTAGTAAGGCTGAGCTCGAAGAAATTGAAATGGAATGGATGTCTGCTCAAGAAACATTGGAGCAGATGGAGCTAGAGTTTAATCAATGAGTAATCAACACGCTGAATACACACTCACCCTAGAACACCTTTGGCAGTTTAGTCTGCAATTTTATGGTGTGCGAGAAGTGAAAGAGGCGTGTTTATCATTACAGAACAATTATCACGGTAACGTGAACCTACTCCTGCTGCTCAGATGGCTCGATGAGCAGCAACTCATTTTCCAAGAAAAAGACTGGCCCTTGGTGCAAGACTGTCTAGGTAGGAGCGAAACTTTACTTCACTCCTTTCGCGACCTTCGTCGCCACCTTAAGTCTCAAGTCAATGACGCTTTGTATCGTGAGACCTTGCAGTTTGAGCTGCAACTAGAAAAGCAGCAACAAGCGGATTTGGTGGACTGCATTAACTCACTTGCACTACTCAAAAATGATGGTGACCCACTGACGTTGAGATACTGTCGTCAACTCGGTGGGGAGCATTTGCAGCAAGCCTTTGCTATGCCGGTGCCAAACATTCAACCACCAAAACGCCCATAAATCTGTAGAATACCTATAATCTTTATAAAGGATTATATTAATAAGTTCTTCAACGGACACCGAAGGACCGCATAAGAGCAGTTAGGTATGACACAATTTTTCGCAGCCGCCGGGATCAAAAACCCGCATCTCCAAACGCTTTTGCCGCGTTTTATTCGCAAAAAAGCGTTGTTTACGCCGATTTGGCAAACCCTCGATACATCCGATGGCGACTTTCTCGATCTCGCGTGGAGCGAGGACCCAACCCAAGAGCCTGCACAAAAAAAGCCGATTTTTGTTTTATTTCATGGGTTAGAGGGGTGCTTCTATAGCCCTTATGCCAATGGGTTAATGAATGCATTTGCTCAATCTGGATGGCTGTCGGTGATGATGCATTTTCGTGGCTGCAGCGGTAAACCAAACAAAAAAGCACGAGCTTACCACTCGGGTGAAGTGACGGATGCTCGTTACTTCCTAGAGCACCTTGAACAACGTTTTCCTGATAATCCCAAAGTTGCAGTTGGTATTTCTCTTGGCGGTAACATGTTGGCGAATTATTTAGCCCAATATAAAGACCACCCTATTTTGAATGCAGCGACTATTATCTCGGCGCCTTTAGACCTAGCTGCGTGTGCAAACCGTATTGAACAAGGCTTTTCGAAAGTGTATCGCCGTTACCTGCTTTCTTCACTGAAACGTAACGCGTTACAAAAGCATCATCTATTGCATGGCGAGCTCGCTTTGTCCTACAACTCAATAAAACGTGTCACACGATTGTATGAATTCGATGATTTGATCACCGCACCATTGCACGGCTTTAAAGACGCACAAGATTATTACGACCAATGCTCTGGCTTAAGTAAACTACAGCAAATCACGCTACCCACACTAATCATCCATGCCAAAGACGATCCATTCATGACCGACGATGTGATCCCGAAATTTGTTCTGCCAGATAACATTGATTACCGTCTCTTTGAGCACGGTGGCCATGTTGGCTTCCTGACAGGAACGGCGTTAAAACCTAAGTTTTGGTTGGAGGAAGCGCTGCCCGCGTATTACGAAAGTATCGCCGCAGATTACCTTTCTGCTGTATCCAAGCAACGAACGCAGTAAACTAGCCGCTCATCATAAAAGTTAGAGGTATTTATGATCATTCCATGGCAAGACATTGCGCCGGAAACATTGGAAAACTTAATTCGTGAATTCGTCTTACGCGAAGGAACGGATTACGGAACCGTCGAGGTTTCTTTGCAAGACAAAATTGATCAAGTTAAAGCTCAATTGGAAAAAGGTGAAGCGGTTATCGTGTTCTCTGAGCTACACGAAACCGTCGATATTCAGCATAAAACAAAATTTTAGACCCTTCACATTTTACCGTATCCCACTCGATGACAAGGTATTGTTACGTGCTATAGTGGGATATCGACCGTGCAGTAGTAACTCTACTGCACATTACAGGTAAGTAATTTTCGACAAGGTTTGTCATGTCAGCTAAACACCCAATTATTGCGGTTACTGGTTCGTCCGGTGCCGGCACGACCACTACATCTGAAGCCTTCCGTAAAATGTTCAATATGATGAACGTTAAACCCGCATGGGTTGAAGGCGATAGCTTCCATCGCTTTACTCGCCCAGAAATGGACATCGAAATTCGCAAAGCCCGCGAGCAAGGTCGACACATTAGCTACTTTGGCCCACAAGCTAATGACTTCCCGGGATTAGAAGAGTTTTTCCGTAAGTTCGGGCATGACGGTACTGGCAGCGTGCGCCGTTATCTGCACACGTTTGACGAAGCGGTTCCCTACAATCAAATGCCAGGCACGTTTACACCGTGGCAAGACTTACCCGAAAACAGCGACGTGCTGTTTTATGAAGGGTTACATGGTGGCGTGGTCGATGGCGATGTTAATGTTGCTCAACATGTGGATTTCTTAATTGGCATGGTGCCGATTGTGAACTTAGAGTGGATCCAAAAATTCGTACGTGACACTCGCGATCGCGGCCATTCGCGTGAAGCGGTAATGGACTCAATCGTGCGATCCATGGACGATTACCTCAACTATATCACTCCGCAGTTTTCTCGTACTCACATCAACTTCCAGCGCGTACCGACCGTTGATACTTCCAACCCACTTAATGCAAAAGGCATCCCTAGTTTGGATGAGAGTTTTGTGGTGATTCGCCTACGCGGTATCAAGAATGTCGACTTCCCATATCTGCTGGCCATGATTGATGGCTCATTCATGTCACGCCACAACACGATTGTCGTACCCGGCGGTAAGATGAGCTTTGCAATGGAGCTCATAGTTCGGCCTATCCTACAACAGCTCATCGAAACAGGGAAAATTGGCTAAAAACCTGCCTGCGAAGATGTTTACTTTTCATACCGTGATCATGTGCACAGTTTTGCTTACAAAATCTCAATCATGGCACGATTAAAATCAAGAAATCGTTTTCGAAAAAGGATACTATTTCTTACCGAAACACAAGAGAGCTTGCAGCATATAAAAAGTGCTCTTATTCTAGTAGGCCTAATTCAGGCTTAGCTAAAATATGGATAGCGCAAGCGTACCCTGCAGAGGAAGTGAGATATTATGGTTCTAGGTAAACCTCAAACCGACCCAACATTAGAGTGGTTTCTTTCACACTGTCATATTCATAAGTACCCTTCAAAGAGCACGCTAATTCACGCGGGCGAAAAGGCAGAAACTTTGTACTACATCGTTAAAGGTTCTGTTGCGGTTCTTATCAAAGACGAAGAAGGTAAGGAGATGATCCTTTCTTACCTAAACCAAGGAGACTTTATTGGTGAACTTGGTCTATTCGAGGAAGACCAAGAGCGCACAGCTTGGGTTCGTGCTAAATCTCCTTGTGAAGTTGCTGAAATTTCTTTCAAGAAGTTCCGTCAGCTTATCCAAGTAAACCCAGACATCCTAATGCGTCTTTCTGCGCAGATGGCTCGTCGTCTTCAAGTAACTAGCCAAAAAGTGGGTGACCTGGCGTTCCTAGACGTAACTGGTCGTATCGCTCAGACGCTTCTGAACCTTGCAAAACAACCAGACGCAATGACTCACCCAGACGGCATGCAAATCAAGATCACTCGTCAAGAAATCGGTCAAATTGTTGGCTGTTCTCGTGAGACAGTAGGTCGTATCTTGAAGATGCTAGAAGAGCAGAACCTAATCTCTGCTCACGGTAAAACCATCGTGGTTTACGGTACTCGTTAATCTCAAACTAGAGTGACACGAACAAAATTATAAAAGCCACCAATGGCAACATTGGTGGCTTTTTATTTGCTCATGACCAAATGAGATAGGGTGCAGCGAACACTAATGAGTAAGCTTAACAGGTTAACCCTAAAACTTAGCCATTCGTACTTTCAAAGATTTTGTCAGCTGAAGCGGCCACGAAACCTGGGTACAAATCACCATTTTCCATCGGATAGCGCTTAGCAAATTCATAAAACCCGCCAGGGATAATTTCAGTGCCTTCGCTAAAACGAACCGCTACTTTATCTGCCATGGTCGATGACTGCTCTAGCAACACCTCAGGAGTGCCCTTCACTTCACCACCATTTTCATTAATGGTAAACCCAGCGGTACGCAGATGATCGTTTACCTGCTTCACTTCTTCATATTCATTGAGCTGGTTAACGCTCACCGTGAAGTGGTTTGCTCCGTAACCATGCGCCGCAAGCCAAGATGCGTACTCACTTTCTTTAGCCAACGTTTGGTAATCAGCAAAGCTTAAATCCCACAAGCGTCCACCATGTAAGAATGCGCTATCGTTCAGCTTGTCAACATCGACTTGTGCCATCAAATTTTTCACAATCTCTTGTAGCTCAGGAGAGCACTCTTCAACTTTTAGCTCACTAATAAATACTTTAGGTTGCTTCGGATCTGGGTGCTCATAGTGCTTAGCAACCAGCTTTTTGCTTTCGAAAACGTAATCACCACACGCCTTGTAACCGATAGCTACAAATGGCTTAGCTAGAGTTTCAATACCAAGAGGCGCGATATTGAAGGTACGTAAAGCTATATGATCATTAATCAGAGGCTCATCTTCTTGAAGCAGCTGATGCACTTTAGCCGCCGAAGGGCAAAGACGTTGAATGTAATCTTGCCATAGCGATTCAAATAACACATCGGGCGTCATAACGACTCCTTGTTACGAGATGTAGAGTTTAAAGGTAAGCGGAAGTTGGCTGCTCGTTCACAACAAAAGTTGTCCAGAATAATGAACGAGCAACCATCAACCTGTGACGGTAAATGCCAGTCAGTCAACACGCTTTTCCGAGTCTTTGCTCACTTTTCGTGTTCTGCCAACGATCACTACAACCCATACCTAAATGATGCGCCGGCAAGGTGAGCCGCAATGCATAGTTGCGACTCTATTATTAAAACTTATAGCACTACACCTGGACTCAATGTTGCAGGCAAGACAGTTTCTTGACCTTCCATTGATGCCATTGGGTACGCACAGTAATCTGCTGCGTAGTAAGCGCTTGGGCGCAAGTTACCCGACGCCCCCGGACCACCAAATGGCGCATCACCGCTTGCACCAGTAAGCTGGCGGTTACGGTTCACGATTCCTGCACGAATGTGGTCAACGAAGTATTCCCATTCTTGGTCGTCGGTTGAAACCAAACCAGCAGATAAGCCAAAGCGCGTATCGTTTGCTAGCGCCACGGCTTTGTCTAATCCTTCGTAGCGCACCACTTGCAGAAGTGGGCCGAAGTATTCTTCATCTGGTAACTCAGCAATGTTCGTTACATCAATGATACCAGGAGAAACAAACGCCGCCTCTCCTGCTTTCGCTTCAATCAAGCTTTCACCGCCAAGAGACTGTAGATTAGCTTGTGCATCAAGAATAAACTTGGCTGCCGCGACCGAAATTTGCGGTCCCATAAATGGCGCAGGTTCTGCAAATGGTTGGTCTACGCGAATATTGCGTGTCGCTTCAACGAGTTTGGTGATAAGCGCATCGCCTTTTTCACCCAATGGCACATACAAACGACGAGCACACGTACAACGCTGCCCAGCACTGATAAACGCTGACTGGATGATGGTGTAAACCGTGGCATCCAAATCACCATATTTATCAGAGATCACCATCGGGTTATTACCACCCATTTCTAGTGCGAGCATCTTGCCTGGTTGACCCGCAAATTGACGGTGTAATACATGCCCCGTATTCGCGCTACCCGTAAACAGTACGCCATCAATGCCTTTTGCGTCAGCTAGGGCGATACCAGTTTCTTTCGCGCCTTGAACAAGGTTAATCACGCCTTTCGGCAGACCGGCTTCTTCCCATAGCTTCATTGCCAATTCACCCGTCCATGGCGTTTGCTCAGACGGTTTGAAGACTACCGTGTTACCAGCCAGTAGCGCAGGCACAATGTGACCATTTGGTAGGTGGCCTGGGAAGTTGTAAGGACCGAAGACCGCCATCACACCCAATGGGCGATGACGCAATACAATTTGGTTGCCTGCTGCTTCACGGCTCGCCTCACCAGTGCGGTCATGATAAGCGCGAATCGAAATGGCAATTTTACCTGCCATGGCTGCTGCTTCAGTGCGCGTTTCCCAAATCGGCTTACCGGTTTCTTTGGCAATCACTTCGGCGATTTTTTCGCTGTTCTCTTTTACTTTCTCCGCAAAAGCCAACACGATTGCCTCACGCTCTGAAAATGGACGCTTTTTCCAGTCAATAAACGCTTCACGCGCTGCAGATACCGCCTGGTTCACCTGCTCTGCCGTTGCACCTTTGCCTTGCCAGATCACTTCTTGGTTGTACGGCGACAGAGACGTAAATGCTTCACCCTGACCTTGTACCCATTCACCTGCAATCCAATGTGTCATTGTTTCTATCCTTAAATTCTGTCGTCTGTTACTGCGGAAGAAGGCGAACGAAATCCCCTTCTTCAACCGAAAGTGCATCCGCAACGTCTGGTGCGATCATTACGCTTTGTGTTTCTGCGTCATACGCCGCTTTAGTGACTGTCGCACGGAAGTTCTCGAAAGATGAATTACACATCAAGAAGTCTTGTGTGCTGGAATGTCCAGAGATTTTGACTTGCGCGCGGAATGAATGACGTACCGACTCAATATTACGCAGATCACACTCAACCGTTGGGCCACCATCGAAGATGTCGACGTAGCCTCGGTTGGTAAAACCTTCACGCTCAAGCAGCTTCAGCGCTGGACGCGTGTTGTCATGTACTTGACCAATCACGGCTTGCGCTTCTGGGCTGAGCAGGTTGATGTAAATAGGCAGTTTCGGCATCAAGTCGGCGATAAAGCCTTTCTTGCCGATGCCTGTCAGGTAATCTGCAAGCGTGAAATCGATAGAGAAGAAATGCTCTTGAAGCCATTGCCAGAATGGTGAATTACCCTCGTCGTCTGAAACGCCACGCATCTCCGCAAAGATCGTTTCAGAGAAGCGCTCTGGGTGCTCTGCCATCATTAGGAAACGACACTTCGACATTAGACGACCATTCAGACCTTGGCGGAATTTCTCACGCAAGAACAAGGTACAAATTTCGCTGTTACCCGTGTAGTTATTACCAAAAGTAAGCAGTTTAACGACGTTGTTAACGCCAAGCTTTGGCGACGAGTGCACGACTTTACTAATGTGATATGAGTAAAATGGGACATCCCAGCCGATAGATGCTTCGATTCCGGTGGTACCCGCAACCTCACCCGTTTCAGAGTCAAAGCCAACCATCAGGTAGCCTTCATCGCCTGGTTCTGCCACATCTGGCTTACCAAAGCTGTACTCTGAATGTTTGATTCGATTGGTTAACAGTTCTTCGTTAACCGGTAGAGATGTAAATCCGTGACCAGACTCCACCGCACAAGTGTGCAGTGCGTCGTAATCCGACATCGCGATAGGGCGAACTACTAGCATCAATACTCCCTCCAGATGCAAGAAGATCCTAACTATATTGTAGGAACAATTCCCCCATCAGAGATCCTTGACGGGGGTGTCTGCGTTGACGTTTAAACTGATATCGCGCTTAAACTAAAGTCGCGATCGCTTTATCCAGTTTCGCCAAGCCTTCTTCAATTTCTTGTTGTGTGATAACGAGTGATGGTGTGAAACGTACGACATTGGCACCCGCAACCAATACCATGAGACCTTGTTTACCTGCAGCAACCAGCACGTCACGCGCACGGCCTTGCCATTCTTCATTTAGTGCAGCGCCAAGTAATAGGCCTTGACCGCGCACTTCTGAGAAGATGTTGTACTTCGCGTTGATCTTCTCTAGACCTTCACGGAACAATGCTTCGCGTTCTAGCACACCAGCCAACACCTCTGGCTTAGTAACTTCATTTACAACCGCTTCTGCAACCGCACACGCTAGTGGGTTACCGCCATATGTAGAACCGTGAGTGCCCACTTTCATGTGCTCTGCCAATTTTGCTGTCGTTAGCATTGCACCGATTGGGAAACCGCCACCAAGTGATTTCGCAGTACTTAGAATATCTGGCGTGATACCTAAACCTTGGTAAGCGTAGAAGTTACCTGTACGGCCATTACCAGTTTGCACTTCATCGAAGATCAGTAAGGCGTTGTGTTTGTCACACAGCTCGCGAACCGCTTGAGCGAACTCAGGCGTTGGTGGCACGATGCCGCCTTCACCTTGTAGTGGCTCCATCATGACCGCACAAGTACGATCAGACATGTGCGCTTGTAAAGCTTCGATATCGTTGTAAGGGAGGTGTGTCACGTCGCCTGGCTTAGGACCGAAACCGTCAGAGTATGCAGCTTGGCCACCAACCGTTACGGTAAAGAATGTACGACCGTGGAAACCTTGTTTGAATGCAATGATTTCAGACTTCTCAGTGCCATGAACGTCTGCTGCATAACGACGTGCCAGCTTCAAAGCGGCTTCGTTTGCTTCTGCGCCAGAGTTAGCAAAGAACACTCGCTCAGCAAAACTCACTTCTGTTAGCTTTTTCGCCAGACGAAGGGCTGGTTCGTTCGTCATAACGTTACTTAAGTGCCAAAGCTTGTTAGCTTGCTCTGTTAGTGCGTCTACCATTACTGGATGACAATGGCCAAGACAGCTCACTGCAATACCACCAGCAAAGTCGATGTATTCATTACCTTCCTGATCCCAAACACGTGAACCTTCACCTTTAACAGGGATCATTTCCATCGGGTTATAGCAAGGTACCATTACCTCATCGAATAAACCGCGCTCTACTTTAATTTCCGTTGTCATTGCACATTCCTTCTTGATACCGCATGCGTAGCAGATAAGCGAATTTAACCGGCTCTCTTTGCCAGCAAATAATGTTTTGCATTTAAGCTATTGCGGCATTGTATTTACATTTAATTAACCATTTCAATAGTGATTTATTCTTTTCGTTCTCGAAAGCAACTTCCATTAATCACTGCTTATGACTATTTATGCATCAAGAAAGTAAAATAGAGAAGTGATTTTTTATAAATGTTATGTAATACAGGGGATAGAAGGTTTAAAAAGACATGAATAGACAAAGAGACTCGAGAGAATCGCATAGTTTTGCAATCCGCTCACCTCAGCAAAAAGATGAATGATTTGTTAAGAAAAGTGATCGCGATCAGATCGCTTTGCGTGCTAAAAAGTTCGCAAGCAACTCGTGACCTTGCTCAGTTTTGATTGATTCTGGGTGGAACTGCACCGCATCAATTGGCAAGGCTTTATGTTGGTAACCCATTATTTCATCCATGCTTCCGTCCGGCAGTTCTGTCCATGCAGTCAGTTCAAACACGTCGGGTAAAGTACCGTTTTTCACCACAAGAGAGTGATAACGGGTTACCGTGAGTGGGTTATTCAGATTTTTAAACACACTACGACCGTTGTGATGAATCGATGAGGTCTTACCGTGCATCACTTGTCGTGCACGTACCACTTCACCCCCAAACACTTGCGCTATCGCTTGATGGCCAAGGCAAACACCCAATATTGGAAGCTTACCAGCGAAGTGTTCTATCGCTTTCAGTGAAATACCTGCTTCGTTCGGCGTACATGGCCCTGGCGAGATCACCAAATGAGTTGGGTTGAGCGCCTCAATGCCTTGGATATCGATTTCATCGTTACGCACCACCTTTACGTCTGCACCAAGCTCGCAGAAGTATTGGTAAAGGTTGTAGGTAAAAGAGTCGTAGTTATCGATGATCAACAACATAAAGGGTCGGTTGCTCCAATCCGTTTTGGCAATGCTTACGTAGTGAATCGCCACGTTCGTGACAATCAAGGGCGGTATTTTGCTATACCAAGCAAGAAAGGCAAGTTTTTGCTGAATAAAAAGGCCAGCATAGGCTGGCCTTTGGTCTTTACAGCTATTTAGGAACTGTTTGTCAGAAAGTAAATTCGCTTAGCGGCGACGACGGAATAAGCCGAGACCTAGCAGCGCAAATAGCGCGCCAAAACCAAACGAACCACCATCTGAATCCTTCGACCCTTCTGTTCCAGTTTCAGTTTGCGTCATTGAAACATCACGAACAGAGCTAAACTTCACGATATTACCTGTCGAGTCAGTCACTTTCTCTTCTAACTGATAATTACCTTGCTCTGGCGTTTGTTCAAACTCAATATTCACGCTACGCGCATCAATATCAGCTTGAACTAAAGTTTGGCTAGCCGAGTAAGCTTTCGTATCGCTGCTTGCCGCAGCCGCTTGTGTGGATGGCGTTAAGTTCACCGTAACAATATCACCTACAACCGCCGTTGGTGGTAAACGGACATCGACGGCTAAGTTGTCACCTGCTTTCGGTAAATCGATGTCATCATCTGGTAAATCAATCGCGATGATCACTGGATCGTGGTCAGAGGCAGAGAACGCATCTTTGTACTTCGGCATATCACCTGTGTACTTGCTGCTGTATTCGAACAAGTTACTCTCTAGTGAGTTGATGTGCCAATCTTCAATTGCTACCACTTTTTGCGCTAGGCTGCTGCTTGCCAATGCGTGGTCCAAATTACCCAGCTCGCCCGAATAGGTGTAAGAAAACGTATCAGTGCCGTGCAGCAACGTGTTTAAATTGTGCAGACCGTAACCTTTTTCAATTTTGGTCTTCTCTACTTGAAGTTCACCATCACCAATGGTTGTGTAAGCAGCAGTATAAATGTCACGGTCGTATTTCTCTTTCGAGTAATCAGTCAGTGTCAGAAGTGGGTCTTCCATGCCATAAGCATTGAGGTCGCCCATGAGCAATACATCGCCTTTCACCTCTTTCAACGCTTCACCCACTGCGTGCGCAGCAGAAACGCGGAAGTTGTTACAGTTGCCTTGCAGATCCGCTGGCTCAGAATCTTCTACACCAGCAATCCACTCTTCAATACACTCAGAGCCTTTCGACTTAAAGTGGTTTACGACAATAGACAAATCTTCACCCGTCTCTTTCACCGTAAAGGTCTGAAGTAGACTGTGGCGTTGGTACTTATCGTAAGCAGGGTTACTTTCTGTGCCCTCTTTACGAGTAATTGTGTTTTCTGCAATGTGCTGCTCTGGCGTGATGATCACTTTTGCAGCGTCTTTTGGCGTTACTGCGTTAGCACGATATAAAATCGCCACCATGATCGCATCACTGCCAAAGTATTCGTCTTGGTATTTGTCTTGCTCTTCGATTTCGACATACGTGTAATGATCTTCAGCGTCATCAATCTCAGCATTTAGGGCATCAACTAAGTTTTGGATAGCACTGCTATCACCAAAGCCATTGTTCTCGACTTCCATCAAACCAATGATGTCAGCGTCCATCTTGTTCATCGCCGCAACGATTTTCGCTTGTTGGATCAGGAACTCGTCTAGGTTAGTCGCACCACGGTTTTGTCCGGTTGGGTTTTCATGACCGCTGTCAGCCACGGAGTTGAAGTAGTTCAGTACGTTGAAGCTTGCAATACGCAAATCTGATTCCGCAATCGCTGGGGCATCTTTACGAGCCACATCGAAGCCTTCACCTGAAGTCACAAAGTTGGTGTTATCGACTTCATTGGTCGCAATCAGGCGGTATTCGTTGTAGCTGTAAGCCACCACGCCTTGCAGACCTTCTACTCGCGAACCAAGGCGAATGTGCTGCTCTGAAGAGCCATCTTGGTCTGCATCTTTAGCAAAATCTGGGTAGTATGGGATTTGGCCGTTTGGTGCTTTGCCATCTGATTCTAGGTATACGCGGTTCGCTGCGTTGTTTTTTGCTAGCTCAACGGCTGCATCGCTCTCTGCCGCGTGTAATTGAGTCGGCTTTAACAATGGCGCTTCATGAGAGAGCATCATATTGTTACGACGTGAATCGTAGTCGTAAGAGAAGTTTCGAGTTACAAACAAGTCACTTGCCGAGGTCAACTCAACTTGCATCCCTTCATGACGCTCAAGCGCATCACGTAGTGTCTCACCTTCTTTGATAACAAGATCGGTAACTCGAGGGGTTTCAGAGGTGCCTGTTTTCACATAGCTGTTAGCATCAGAAGCAAGCTGAGTATTGCTGTAATACTCTTGAACTTTACCTTTCACACAAACAACGTCACCAGCTTTCAGCGCCGTGTCTGCCGCGTCAGTATGAATGAACAAGCCTTCTGAGGTCTTGTCGTTGTTGTCGCTTTCTAATGCTTGTAGGTAGAAACCTTTGGTTAGGCCAGTGGTAACAGCAGTCACGACACCCGTTACGAAATGATCTTCGTCAGTAATGTATGGGTAACCATCAATGAATGGAGACGTATCGCCTTCACCTTGAATATCTTGGATGGTAGTGAAGTTAGGTTGCTGACCGTCGACTTCACAAGCGAATGGTGCTGGTGGCTCAGTCGCATTTAGCTCACCAAGGCCGTCAATGTTGTCTTTCTCAAATGCCGTCCACTGAGATGCATCATAAGTAGCAGAAGGGGTTAGTGCATCACTGTTACGAACCAATGTGGTGTCTTTACCAAAATCTACGTCACCCATCACACCGATGATGTCGTGCACTTCACCATCTTTAAGCAGTGCGATCGGGTCGTCACCGTTAAAGTTCGCAACGCTTTTATCTGTGATATCCGAGACTGCTTTGATGGTATCGCTCGCGTCACCATGCGCCAGTACATACACTTGGTTAGCTTGTAGCGTCACTTGGCTAAGGTCGAATGTGCTACCCCAAGTACCACCACCGTTTGATGATTTCGCCAACTCGTAGCCAGTGAGTGTCACCGCAGTATCACCCGTATTAGCGATCTCTACCGCTTTATTATAAGCGCCGCCTTCTACGTATTGGGAAATAATAATCTCTGCGTTCGCGTTTGCACTAAGTGCACTGGCGATGGTTAATGCGAGTATTGAGGGTTTGATTAACGTGTCCATTGTCATACCTGATATTTATGTAAATGCAAACTTAGCTCTGGTTAGAGCCTGCCATTTGCGTCTACTATCAGGTTTATTTATGAAATAAATAAGAATGAGTAATTAAAGCCGTGAAATGAATCACATGTGAATATAAGAAAATATGCCAGAGCATCCCATTCAAACATTTTTTGTAATAAATACAGAGCGCTATTGATAAACAAGTCAGAATTTAGATTGATTACTCAGTTTACTTTTTCACTTCATGTTAAGGAGTAGAAAATACATCACTTGTTGAGTTGCTTATTAACCCAACCGTTCCGTTACAAATAAAAAATATAATTAGTCACTAATTTAGAATGCTTTAATTTTCACTTGTATCACTGTTCAAGCCCAAGAATCTATTACTCGCTTCGTTCTCTCTTATACAGGCCCCTCATACTTCAAAGTTTTCATGATTTATTCAATAACTTTTCATTACTCACTAGCCAAAAACATACACAAAAGATATAACACCTGCGCGAGACAATAAGATCTCATTAGCTGTAAACCCAGGAACGACAAATGAAAAAAATTCAACGCAGTGTGCTAGCTCTCTCCCTACTTAGCTTAATAGCGGGGTGTCAGTTGACCGCCAGTGAGCCACTTCAACCTACGGCGAATCAAGACATCATCGAATCAGCCAAAAATGAACTGGATGGTATTGAAGAGCTAGAAGTCAGTGACGAGGGTGTTATTACCTTTACTCAGCGTCTCAGAACGCCAGGAACCTACTGGATTCCAGCGAGAATTAAAGAACTCAGCTACGATATATCATGCGTACAGCTTAGTTACTTCATTGATAAAGGCATGGTTGTGAAGTCTGCCTTTCTAGGGGCTCGAGGACGTGTTGAATATTACGACATGGAACGCTGTATGAAAGACACGCCATTTCAGTAATACAGGCATAAAAAAAGCTCCACCAAAGTGGAGCTTTTTCGTATTTGTTCTTAGCGACTATGGGCGAGCTACAAAACCTACTGCTTCGTATGCTTTCTTAAGCGTTTCAGCCGCTCGTGCCGAGGCTTTCTCAGCGCCTTGCTGCATTACCTCGTCCATATAAGCACGATCAGCACGAATACGGTGGTATTCTGCTTGAATTGGCTCAAGCATTGCTACAACTGCCTCACCAACATCTTTCTTAAATGGGCCATACATTTCTACGCCTTGGTACTTCGCTTCAATCTCTTCGAAGCTCATGCCTGTCGCCGCAGAGTACAGACCCATTAGGTTAGCAATGCCCGCCTTGTTCTCGATATCATGACGGATACTTGGTGGCGTTTCGGTATCGGTTTGCGCTTTGTTGATCTTCTTAAGGATCGACTTAGGCTCTTCTAGCAGCGTGATAACGTTCTTACGGTTGTCATCAGATTTAGACATCTTCTTCGTTGCGTCTTGAAGGCTCATTACACGCGCATTTACTGTCGGAATGTAAGGCTCTGGAACTTGGAAGATTGGCTGCTCTGGCGAGTAAATATTGTTGAAACGCGTTGCGATATCGCGCGCTAATTCTAGATGTTGCTTCTGGTCACTGCCTACAGGTACTTGGTGTGCACCGTAAAGCAAAATGTCAGCCGCCATCAACACCGGGTAGTCAAATAGACCGACGTTTACGTCATTCGCGTAACGTGCCGATTTGTCTTTAAACTGAGTCATACGGCTCAGCTCACCCATTTGAGTGTAGCAGTTAAGAAGCCAACCTAATTGAGCATGCTCTGGTACATGTGACTGAACAAATAGCGTGCTCTTCTTCGGGTCAACACCAACTGCCAGACAAATTGCCAGTGCGTCTAGAGTTGCTTCATGCAGCGCTTTAGGGTCCTGACGAACCGTAATCGCGTGAAGATCTACCACACAATATTGGCAATCATAATCGTCTTGCATCTGCTGCCATTGACGTAGAGCACCCAAGTAGTTACCGATACTTAGTTCACCTGAAGGTTGAACACCACTCAATACAATGGGTTTGCTCATTAGAATGATTCCTTTGACTTCTTAATCTAATTAAATGAAAAAAACCGTGCAGTAATAGGTGCACGGTTTACTCAGTGTACTCATTAACGAGTATTTTGGAAGCTCTTTTGTAGCCGTTATGCAGAAACCGCTACAACGTCCAATAATTCTGCCAAACTGTCAGCGACGAAATTTGGATTTGATGCTGAAATAGGTTCACCGTGGTTGTAACCATATGTCAGACCAAATGAGGCACAGCCTGCATTCTTTGCTGCGAGAATATCGTTTTTCGAGTCGCCAACCATCAGCATTTCACTTGGTTGGATTTGGTGCTTTTCCATCAACCAGTTCAATGCTACTGGGTTTGGTTTTTTCTCTGGGAATGCATCACCGCCAAGGACATCAACGAAGTATTTTGCGATGTCGTGCTTTTCCAAAACGTCAGGCACAAACTTTGAAGGTTTGTTAGTCACCAACGCCATAACAAAGCCCGCTTTGTGCAGCTCTGCTAGTGTCTCTTTTACCGTTGGGTATAGGTGACTGAGCTTGTGACCACTTTGCTCGTAGTAATCATCAAACAATACACGCGCTTTAGCACGAAGCTCTTCACTCAGCTCTGGGTTGATGGTCAGGCTTTGGCTTAATGAGCGACCAATAAGCACGTCTGCGCCGTTACCCACATAATCACGAACTTGTTCTTCTGAAACCGATGGAAAGCCAAGCGCCTGTACTGCTTGGTCTGCCGCGACAGCTAGATCTGGCACGCTATCAAGCAAAGTACCATCTAGATCGAAGGCGATGAATTTAATGTCTTGTTGAGTCATAACTTCCCTGAGGATTTTTATTTATAAATCGGTGAAAACGACAAAGGATGGCACCCCATCCTTTGTTTTTATCATTATGTCTGATTCTACAGTAACTGTTTGTTTCGTCGTTACTTTGCAGCAATACGCTGACGAACTGCCTCAAACAAACAGATGCCGGATGCCACAGATACGTTCAAGCTTGAAACGCTACCAGCCATTGGGATCTTAATCAAATCGTCGCAGGTTTCACGAGTCAGACGACGCATACCGTCACCTTCAGCCCCCATTACGATAGCAAGAGGTCCAGTCAGTTTGGCTTGGTAGATGTCGTGCGTTGCTTCACCCGCAGTACCAACAAACCAGATGCCTTTCTCTTGCAATGTACGCATAGTACGAGCCAAGTTAGTCACTCGGATCAATGGTACGACTTCAGCTGCACCACAAGCGACTTTACTTACCGTCGCATTCATTGGCGCAGAACGATCTTTCGGTACGATGATCGCCGCAGCACCTGCCGCATCTGCGTTACGTAAACACGCACCAAGATTATGTGGATCGGTCACTCCGTCTAACACTAATAGCAGTGGTGATTCGTGCTGCGCCAGGATGTCATCTATATCGTTCTCATTCAGCTGCTTCGCTGGTTTCACACGAGCGATGATGCCTTGGTGATTTGCACCGCGCGCTTTGTCATCCAAGGTTTTACGTGTCATCTGCTGAATAGAAACACCACAAACCTGAAGATCATTTAGGATTGGCATTAGGCGATCATCTTGACGACCTTTTAAAACGTACGCCTCGATAAAACGCTCTGGTTCGCGCTCCAATACCGCCTTCACTGCGTGAATGCCGTAGATAAATTCGTTACTCATTGTTTAACCTGTTGTTCTGGTCGTATTGCCTGCGCCAACCAAGTTTGAACTAAGTTGGCGCTTCAACCTACTGCGCTTCTTTTTTAGTGCGCTTGGTTTTCTTCGGCTTACTGTGCGGCTTCTTTTTACGTGCTTTTTTCACTTTAGGCTTCTCGTTGCCTTCGGCGTCACCACGTTTTGGGCCATTACGCTTACTCGTTGCGCCCGTTTCTTCTGGGCGTTTAGTTGGCTCTATCGCAGGAACTGCACGAGCCGCGCCACCTTCTTTCGATGAAGAGCGAGTCGCAGCGCGTTTTTTATCTTTCGCTTTGCGTTTTGCTTCCGCTGCGCGTTTCTTCGCAGTCTTACCTTCGCCGCGTAGCTTACGACTTGTTTCGACCAATTCAAAGTCAATTTGCTTATCATCGAGGTTAACAGCCAGTACTTTTACTTTTACTGCATCACCTAAGCGATAGATGTTACCGAAACTTTCACCAATAAGTCGTTGACCAATCGGGTCAAATTGATAGTAGTCGTTCGCAAGGGTAGAAATATGTACCAAACCATCGATGTGCAAATCCGTTAAACGTACAAAGAAGCCAAAGCTAGTGACATTAGCAATAACACCGTCTAGTTCATCACCGACGTGGTCTTGCATATATTCACACTTCAGCCAATCCGCAACATCACGTGTTGCATCATCAGCACGGCGCTCTGTCATCGAACATTGTTCGCCGTAAAAATCCATGTCGTCAAACGAGTAATGATAGCCACCTGTTGGTGTCCAGCGATCTTGATTACGACCTTCTTCTTTAGCAATCAGATACTTGATTGCACGGTGAAGTAACAAGTCAGGGTAACGACGAATTGGCGACGTAAAGTGCGCATAGCGTTTCAATGCCAACCCAAAGTGCCCCGCGTTATCTGCGTTGTATACCGCTTGCTTCATTGAGCGTAGCAGCATGGTCTGAATCAACTCTTGATCTTGACGCCCGGAGATTTGACGTGCGAGATCAGCATAGTCCGTTGGTGAAGGCTCTAAACCACCTTTTAGCTCAAGACCAAGTTCACTTAAGAAGTCACGGAAACCTTGCAGGCGTAATTCACCTGGAGATTCGTGGATACGATAAAGCGCGGGCTCTTTCGCTTTTTCTACCAGCGATGCCGAAGCAATGTTGGCTAAAATCATACATTCTTCGATGATCTTATGCGCGTCATTACGAATTACTGGCTCAATACTTTCGATTTTACGTTCCGCATTGAAAATAAATTTGGTTTCAACGGTTTCAAATTCGATTGCACCGCGTTGATCTCGTGCTTCTTTCAGCACTTTGTACATCTTGTGCAACTCTTCTAGATGAGAAACAAGCGGCTGGTAGCGCTCACGTAGTTCTTCATCCCCTTCTAGAATCGCGCTCACTTTGCTATATGTGAGACGAGCGTGCGAGTTCATCACCGCCTCGTAATGCTTGTAACCAGACAGCTTACCGGTATCAGAAATGGTCATTTCGCACACCATACACAAGCGATCTACTTGCGGGTTGAGCGAACATAGGCCGTTCGATAGTACTTCTGGCAACATCGGCACAACTTGCGACGGGAAATATACTGAGTTACCACGATTGATCGCTTCTTTGTCCAACGCAGAGTCAGGACGAACGTAGTAACTGACGTCAGCAATCGCTACCCATAAACGCCAACCACCTTCTTTGTTCTTTTCACAGTAAACGGCATCATCAAAGTCTCGTGCGTCTTCGCCGTCAATGGTCACTAGTGGCAAATCACGTAGATCCACACGACCAACTTTCGCTTCTTCTGGTACTTCTTCGCCTAAGTTTTCGATTTGTTTATCGACGGCTTCTGGCCATTCGTGAGGGATTTGGTGTGTACGAATCGCAATTTGTGTTTCCATACCTGGTGCCATGTTTTCACCAAGGACTTCAACCACTTTACCCATCATGCCGCGTGAGCGTGAGCCACGATCAGTAATTTCAATTACGACTACGTTACCCATGCGTGCACCCGCTTTGTGCTCATTTGGGATCAGGATATCTTGGCTGATACGCGAGTCATCTGGGACAACATAGGAGTATCCATATTCAAGGAAGAAACGACCAACGATTTGATCATTGCGCTCCTCTAGCACACGCACCAAACGTCCTTCACGGCGGCCGCGCTTGCTGTTGTCTGTCGGTTGCACTAAGACAAAATCACCGTGGATGATGTTCTTCATCTGATGGTGCGGTAACAGAATATCATCATCCTTGCCGACGCTGCCTTCTGGACGTACCCAACCATGGCCATCACGATGACCAATCACGTAACCTTTCACCATTTCAAGTTTTTCAGGCAATGCATAGCACTGACGGCGGGTAAACACCAGTTGGCCATCTCGCTCCATCGCACGTAGCCGACGACGCAACCCTTCGTATTGCTCTTCGCCCTCAAGCTTTAGTGCCTCAAACAAGTCGTTACGATTCATTGGAACGCCCGCTTGCTCTAGAAACTCGATGATAAACTCTCGGCTTGGAATTGGATTTTCGTAATTTTTGGATTCACGATCTGCAAAAGGATCGTTTGGAATATTGTCTGACATAGGCACGCCTATCTAGCAAGGAAGGTATATGGCTAGTATATCTGAGTCTCTCGATAAGCTACAGAATTGCTTTGAAAAAAGAATGATCGAGATCGACTCTAGGCATGCAAATGAGTTAAGGACGAGCAAGCAAGATCAAAAGTTCAGAATTGTCACTGAGCAAGGATTCAATCGTGCAGTCATCCAACTCCGCCAGGAAGGCACTTTTTGCTTTCGCCAATTTATCTTTGAGGCGGCAAGCAGGGGTAATATGGCAAAAATCCACACCACAGTTGACTAAATCTAACGGCTCTAAATCGCGCACAACACCACCGACTGTGATTTCAGACGCTGGCTTCATCAGCCGGATACCACCGTTTTTTCCGCGCACGGTATGGACATAACCCAACTGCCCTAACCGATTGATAACTTTAACCATATGGTTGCGTGACACACCAAATAAATCCGTCACTTCGGTAATGCTGGTTAACTCATCTTCCGGCAACGAAGCCAAGAAAATTAAGGTTCTCAACGCATAATCAGTGAAACTAGTTAACTGCATATTCTCTCCCAAAGTGCGACTCAATAGCCCGCTGGTGATGCTAAAACCCCAAACTTGAGCTATCGATAAAAGTGTAAATCTTTTCTTGATCGAAAGATACATTTGAGATACAACTTTAAACATGCATTATAAATACAACTTAAAGTAGGAAGCCCTTATGCTCAGCAATCAAACTATCGAGATCGTCAAAGCGACCGCACCACTCATCGCCGAAACAGGACCAAAACTGACCGCGCACTTTTACGAGCGTATGTTTACTCATAACCCTGAGTTGAAAGATATTTTTAACATGAGTAACCAGCGTAACGGCGATCAGCGTGAAGCATTATTCAACGCTATCTGTGCCTATGCTGCCAATATTGAAAATTTGCCAGCTCTGCTTGGCGCAGTAGAGAAAATTGCGCATAAGCACACGAGCTTTTTGATCACAGAAGATCAGTACCAAATCGTTGGTAAGCATTTACTTGCAACAATCGATGAGCTTTTTAATCCAGGTCAAGAGGTGTTGGATGCTTGGGCTGAGGCTTACGGCGTACTTGCGAATGTATTTATTCAGCGCGAAGAACAAATTTACCAACAAAATGAAGCTTTGGAAGGCGGCTGGCGCGGTCTACGCGAATTTGAATTAGTCGATAAAAAGATTGAGAGCAAACACATTTGCAGCTTTGTGTTCAAGCCAACCGATGGCCAAAAAGTGGCGCCGTATAAACCGGGACAATACCTTGGCATCTACATCAACAGTGACCAGTTAGAAAACCAAGAAATTCGCCAATATAGCCTGTCTTCTGCGGTCCAAGAGAACACCTACCGTATCTCAGTAAAACGTGAAGAAGGCGGAAAAGTGTCGAACTACCTGCACGATAGCCTGAACATTGGCGAAAAAGTGCAGCTTGCAGCCCCTGCCGGTGATTTCTTTATGGATGCCGAACCACAAACACCCGTTGTTCTAATTTCTGCTGGTGTGGGACTTACTCCAACGCTGTCAATGCTAGAAAGTCTCTCAGCACATCAAGCACCTGTAACTTGGGTTCATGCAACCGAAAATGGCCAACAGCATGCTTTCAAGCAACACGTAAACCAACTCGTTGCAGAAAAAGAAAATATGAACGCGCTCGTTTGGTATAACCAACCAACGGCAGAAGACAAGCTAGGTGAAGACTTCCACTTCACGGGCTTTGTCAATCTGTATGAAATTGAAGCTGCATTAAAGCAAGATAACGTGCAGGTATACTTCTGTGGTCCTGTAGGATTTATGCAGCACGTAGCGAAACAGCTATTAGAACTTGGCGTACCAGAAGAGCAATTCCATTACGAATGCTTCGGTCCACACAAAGTGGTTTAAGCGCTACCAACTATCGGGAAAACAACAAAGCCCACGTGACGTGGGCTTTGTTGTATGAAGTTGTTTGCAATATTGAAGCGTTACCAAAAGGTGTCTCGCCGTTTAGCTCGAGCAATAACGTTTTGTGGCATGCGCTGTTCAAGGCCGTTTCTCAATACAGTTATGCGCTTATGCTGCCGCTTATCTGCTGTGACAGAGTTATATAACCAACGATACGCATCTTCGTAATCGAGTGGACTGCCATAATCACGTAAAAGCAACTCGGCCAGATGAATACGCGCGTTTAGGTTTCCCATTGACGCAGCTTCTCGCAAATATGGAATTGCACGTTCTTTATCTTGCTGTACTAAAGTGCCACGCGAATAGTATCGGCCAATCTGCTCTAGTGCAGCTGGTAACCCCTGATGCGCTGCATTTTCGATGTAGTAAAGACCCAGTTCGACATCTTGCTCGACACACACCCCCCAAGCCAACATATCTCCGTATAGAAACTCATAAGCGGGTAAGTTAATTCGAGTCGCACGAGCTACGATATCCTCCACCAGCTGGCAGTTATCAGCGCGCACACGTTGTAAGTGCTTATTTTGCTCAATAAGCTTTATCAGCTCTGCTTCGGTATAGATCGGAACTGGTGCCCCCACATCAGCAACATTAGCTTTCACTGTGGTAGCAACCAAGGTCAACAACAGTGAAGCAGCCACTGTTCGTAACTTCATAAACGTACCCTTAAGGTATCTAAGAAACCAAAGATCGGTGAAGGATCTCCTCTGCTTGATAACCTTATCGGCAAAAAACAGCTAAGCTTTAGACAATTTTTGCCTCTGATTTAGGCTCAGCGGCAAAAGCTTGCCATATGAGAGTCACGCTGTTTTTGTTCAGATACAAAAAAGCCGACCAGAAGGTCGGCTTTTGCAATCTTTAACGGCTATCAATTAAGCTTCGAATGGGTGAACTTTGATGATAGTTTCGTTACGGTCAGGACCCGTAGAGATGATGTCTACTGGAACGCCAGTTAGCTCTTCAATACGCTTGATGTAGTTAAGAGCGGCTTGTGGTAGAGCATCTAGTGACTTAGCACCAAATGTGTTCTCAGACCAACCAGGCATTGTTTCGTAGATTGGCGTTGCTTTTTCGAATGCTTCAGCAGCCATCGGAGAAACTTCTAGCACAGAGCCATCTTCCATCTTGTAACCAGTACAGATTTTTAACTCTTCTAGACCATCTAGTACGTCTAGTTTAGTTAGACAGAAACCAGATACAGAGTTGATTTGGATTGCACGACGCATAGCAACAGCATCGAACCAACCTGTACGACGTAGACGACCAGTTGTCGCACCGAACTCGTGGCCAACTTCACCTAAGTGCTTACCAATTGGATCTTGCTTATCTAAACCGTCGTATAGTTCAGTCGGGAATGGACCAGCACCAACGCGAGTACAGTACGCTTTTGCGATACCCAAGATGTAACCGATGTGACGAGGACCAAAACCAGAACCTGCAGCAACACCACCAGCAGTCGTGTTAGAAGACGTTACGTACGGGTAAGTACCGTGGTCGATATCAAGTAGTGTACCTTGTGCACCTTCGAACATGATCTTGTCGCCGCGCTTACGTGCTGCGTCTAGTTCGTCAGTTACGTCGATAACCATTGACGTTAGTAGTTCAGCGTAGCCTTTAGCTTGCTCAAGTACTTCTTCGTAGCTTACTGGTTCCGCTTTGTAGAAGTTAACTAGTTGGAAGTTATGGAACTCCATGACTTCTTTTAGCTTCTCTGCGAAAGTCGCAATATCGAATAGGTCGCCAACGCGTAGACCGCGACGAGCAACTTTATCTTCGTATGCTGGACCGATACCACGACCAGTAGTACCGATAGCTTTTTTACCGCGAGCGATTTCGCGAGCTTGGTCCATTGCAACGTGGTAAGGAAGAATTAGCGGACATGCTTCAGAAATGAAAAGACGCTCGCGTACTGGAATACCGCGCTCTTCAAGAGGCTTCATTTCTTTAAGTAGAGCTTCAGGTGATAGTACAACACCGTTACCGATAACACATTTTACGTTATCGCGAAGGATACCTGATGGAATTAAGTGAAGAACGGTTTTTTCACCGTCAATTACGAGAGTGTGACCTGCGTTGTGACCGCCTTGGTAGCGTACCACGTATTTTGCATCTTCAGTTAAAAGGTCTACGATTTTACCTTTACCTTCGTCACCCCATTGGGTGCCTAGAACGACTACGTTATTTCCCATCTTTCCAAGTCTGATTGCTAGTTAAAAATGGATTCTAGCACCGAATCACGCTTCTTGCAGTCATTTTTTGTTCACAGAGTTGCTACCAGAATGTCATCTTGCCGCTTTGTTCATTTTGAAATCAGCATATCACTGATAGTATTTAGCTTTATCTATTAGACTGGAAAGCGCTATGTCTGAATCCATATGGTTGGCGATTGGGCTCGTCTTGATCGTGGAAGGCATTGGGCCACTGATTGCTCCTAACGGTTGGCGGAATATGGTGGCTCAATTAAGTGAACAACCCAACAATCAGCTACGACGCATCGGTGGCTGCCTAGTAGTTGCTGGAGCCGTAATCGCTATCATGATGAGCTAGCACTTAGCATCAGATACAAAAAAGGCTCCCTAAGGAGCCTTTTATTTCAATGAGACGCGGAGATTATTTCTCCATGCTGCCCTTCGACTGGTTCATGTATTGGAAGAACTCACTCTTCGGATCAAGCACCAGAATATCGCTCTTAGAGCTGAAGGACTTCTCATACGCACGTAGCGAGCGTAGGAAGCTAAAGAACTCAGGGTCTTTGTTGTACGCTTCAGCATAAATCTTCGCAGCCTCAGCATCCGCTTCACCTCGTGTCACACGCGCAGTTTTATCAGCTTCAGCTAGAATAGTTGCTACTTCTAGTTCTGCTTGAGCACGAATAACTTCCGCCTTTTCACGACCTTGAGAACGGTGCTTACGAGCAACGGACTCACGCTCCGCACGCATACGACGGTAGATAGACTCACTGATTTCATCAGGCAGGTTGATTTTCTTCATTCGGAAATCAACGACACGAACACCCAAGTCTTTCATTGCGCTTTCACGCGTGTCTTTCAATACTTCAGACATGATTAGGTCGCGTTCACCATCAATCTCAAGCGCCTCACGAGCCGCTTCAGTTGCGACAACATCGGCACTTGCGTCTTCTGGTAGCACATCATCGTTACGTGGACCAGATACGATCTGTTTGATTTCACGAGCACCGATTTCAGAACGAAGCACGTCCGTCACTTTACGCTCAAGTAGTGCCTCTGCCGTTAGCGAGTTACCACCGCCAGTCGCGAGGTAGTAGCGACCAAAATCTTCAATACGCCACTTCACGTAGGTATCAATGATAACGTCTTTTTTCTCAGACGTTACGAAACGGTCTGCACGGCCATCCATTGTTTGGATACGTGCATCAAGTTGTTTCACACGGTCAAACAAAGGCATCTTGAAATGCAGACCAGGCTCGTAAATTCGAGTGATGTCGTTGTTGTCTTTCAAGACACGACCAAATCGAACCACGATACCGCGCTCACCTTCAGGAATCACAAACAAAGACATCAACATTAATGCCAGTGCGATTACCAGTACAGGGATCATTAACTTACGCATTCTTAGTATCTCCCTTGACGTGAACCTGTTGAACGAGACTGCGTGTTCGAAGTGTCTTCTTGTGTACGATCAGACTCAAGTTGAATTTGATCATAGGTTGAAGATGACTTCGATTTACGTTTGGTATCTGCTTTGCCCTCTTGTCCCGCCAACTTATCGATTGGAAGGTAAAGAAGATTGCCGCTTGATTCCGAGTCAATCAACACTTTCGAAGTGCTTGAGTACACCTCTTCCATTGCGTCAATGTACAGACGATCACGCGTTACACCAGGCGCTGCTTGGTATTCTGGTAGTAGTTTTTCGAACTGTGCTACCTGACCAAGAGCCTCGTTAGTGACACGCTCATTGTAACCTTGTGCTTCTTTCTTCAAACGCTCTGCACGACCCGTTGCCTTAGGCAAGATTTCGTTCTTGTATGCTTCAGCTTCACGAATGAAACGCTCTTCATCCTCACGTGCTGCGATTGCATCATCAAACGCATCTTTCACTTGCTCTGGTGGACGAGCAGACTGGAAGTTCACATCAACAAGTACCAGACCCATATCATAGCTATCAATGATTTGGTTCAGTGTTTCTTGCGTAGTTTGACGAATTTGCTGACGACCACTGGTTAGAATGCTATCCATCAATGAGTCACCAATTACTGCACGTAGTGCAGAATCCGTTGCTTGACGCAAGCTGTCGTCTGCATTGGTTACACGGTACAAGTATTTGTATGGGTCAGTCACTCGGTACTGAACATCCATCGCAACTGTTACAACGTTTTCATCTTTGGTCAGCATTAGACCAGATGCACGTAGTGAACGAATCGCTTGTACGTTTACCGCTTCGTACTCATCAATAAAGCGAGGACGCCAGTTAAGACCTGGGTCTACGATACGATCGTATTTACCTAAACGCAGTACAACACCACGCTCTGCTTCACCGATGGTGTAAAAACCAGCGAAGAACCAAACTGCAACAGCAATCAGAGCAATCACGCCAAAGCCAATTGCACTACCACCACCGCCGCCGATTGGAGAACCACCGCCGCCTTTTTTACCAAACTTGCCGCCCAGCTTTTGACTCAGTTTGTTGAACACTTCATCTAAATCTGGCGGACCTTGATCTCGGCCACCAGGACGCTGGCCACCACGATTATTATTACCCCAAGGGTCATTATCGCGGCCATTGTTGCCGTTGTTATTTCCAGGCTCATTCCACGCCATTAGAAAGCTCCATCATTTGATATGACGTTATACTGTAGCAGTCCTTTAAGTGACTATAAAGCCAGTCAAAACTGCCCCTTCTCTTTTTTCAAGTCTAGACCAATCTACTTGCTGCATTCGAATATCGATCAACAAGTTACCATCCTGGTCATATTCCTCACGTTGAATACACTTCATTTGGAAGAAGGTACTACGGAATCGTCCTTGATACTGTGGAGGAATTCGCAACTGATGCTCGACCATTTGTGACGCCAGACGTTCCGTCAGCGCCTCAAACAGGACATCAATGCCCAACCCATCCATTGCTGAAACCCAAACTGCGCGAGGTACGCCTTCCTCGTCTCGTTCTATACGTGGTTTCTGCGAATCTAGATTGTCGATTTTGTTCATGACAACCAGAGTCGGCACTTCATGCGCGTCGATCTCTTCTAGTACTTCATGAACAGCTTGAATATTCTCACGAAAACGCTCATCACTGGCATCAACAACATGTAACAAAATGTCAGCTTCTTGCGTTTCCTGCAAGGTTGCCTTGAAGGCCGCAACCAAGTCGTGTGGCAAATGTCGAATAAAACCAACCGTGTCTGCCAAGATGGCAGGACCAACATCTGCTAACTCTATCTTACGTAAAGTCGGGTCCAAAGTAGCAAATAATTGATCAGCCGCGTACACGCCAGCTTCTGTAATACGGTTGAAGAGTGTCGACTTACCCGCGTTGGTGTAACCCACAAGTGAAACCGTTGGGATTTCAGCTCGATTTCGGGCGCGGCGCCCTTGTTCACGCTGCTTCGCTACTTTGTCTAAGCGTCGCAGGATGGCTTTGATTCTGTCACGCAATAAGCGACGGTCGGTTTCCAGCTGGGTTTCACCCGGGCCACGTAAACCGATACCACCTTTCTGCCTTTCAAGGTGCGTCCAACCACGAATCAAACGAGTAGAGATATGACGAAGTTGAGCCAGCTCTACCTGTAGCTTACCTTCGTGTGTTCGAGCTCGTTGAGCAAAGATATCGAGAATAAGACCAGTGCGGTCGAGAACTCGACATTGGCACAGTGCTTCGAGGTTACGTTCTTGGGCAGGAGAGAGGGCGTGATTAAAAATCACAATTTCGGCACCAGTTGATTGTACCGCTGTAGCAATCTCTTGGGCCTTACCCTCTCCGACATAGTATTTCGGGTGTGGGGATTGACGACTACCAGTTACCACTTGTAGCGCCTCTACCCCAGCAGAAGAAACCAGCATTTCGAACTCAGCCAGATCTTCCCATTCACCTTCTTGCGTGAAGTTGATATGAACAAGTACGGCTCGCTCACCGGATTCATAACGGTCAAACAAGCAATCAACTCCTTATTTTAAAAATCCTCGATGAAGAATTAATCTTCTGATTTCTCTTGTGGACGCTCACCTTGTGGACGTTCACCGCTGTGATGGCTCACTGGACGAGCCGGCACAACTGTTGAGATCGCGTGCTTGTACACCATTTGGTTAACAGTATTCTTCAGCAGGATCACAAATTGATCGAATGATTCGATCTGACCTTGTAGTTTAATACCATTCACAAGGTAGATAGATACCGGGATACGCTCACGACGTAGCGCGTTTAGAAATGGGTCTTGTAGAGATTGCCCCTTAGCCATTTTTATTTTCCTTATTTAATTTGTAGTTGTAATTATTTAGCTAGTGGTGCAATGCAAAAGATACGGCTTTTGCATCTGAGCTAAACGAATCAAAAATGCACTCTAAGTAATTAGCAGCATAGTATAAAAACTGCCAACAACAGATCCTTTGAGAGTGCGTTCACGCAAAAACGATCACATTATACACAGCTATGTCAATCAGATGCTATTGCTTCCGACATCGTTTCTAATGCCTGTTCAATGTTCTCGCTATCCAACCAAGTTAAATCATCCCAGCTGCGTAACCAGGTGATTTGACGCTTGGCCAATTGACGAGTCGCGCATACGCCACGAAATACCGCTTCGTCACGTGTACACTCCCCATCTAAATACTCCCACATCTGTCGGTAACCGACGCATCGTATGGAAGGAAGATCGGGGTGAAGATCTTTTCGCGAATGTAACGCTTTCATTTCTTCTTCAAAGCCCGCTTCCATCATCTTCTCGAAACGGAGTTCAATCCGACGGTGAAGTTCTGCCCTATCCTTGGGAGCTATTGCAAACTGCTTGACTCTGTATGGTAGGCTTTCACCTTTCGTTTGAGTCAATTCAGTCAAAGTTTTACCTGAAATGCGAAAAACTTCCAATGCCCGAGATAAACGTTGGGGATCATTGGGATGGATTCTCGCGGCTGACACAGGATCAACCTCTTTGAGTTCATCGTGCAACACTGACCAACCTTTAGTCAATGCCTCTTGTTCAATTTGCTGACGAATTTCAGGATTTGCAGCAGGAAGTGGTGATAAACCTTCAAGTAACGCCTTGTAATACAGCATTGTTCCACCCACAAGAAGTGGAATTTTTCCTTCTGCAACAATATCATCCATCGCTTTCAATGCATCTCGACGAAAGTCGGCGACAGAGTAAGATTCACTTGGATCCAAAATATCTATCAAGCGATGAGGCGCCAAACTTAGCTCTTTTTCATCCGGTTTCGCCGTACCGATATCCATCCCTTTGTAGATCAAAGCAGAATCAACACTGATGATCTCAACCGGAAATTTTTGACGAAGACGAATCGCCAGCTCAGTTTTGCCTGATGCAGTTGGCCCCATTAAAAATAGCGCCAAAGGTAGTTTATCTGTCATGGTTTTAATTTGGCTATCGTGGCAGAGAAATCAACAGCGGATACGAATTTTGTATCTTCTAATGGCAATTGACCATGTCTTAGCTGTTCAAGTTCCGCAATAATTTGAATGGCTTCAGAAAAAGTATAGTGACTCTTCACTGTCGTGACCTGTAATGCGAGCCAATCTATCAACTCAGACAGCATCTGAGCCGCTGCTATACCTTCGTTCACACAAGATTGCGCGTAAGATAACAGATCTGGTACTAAATTTTGTAAGTTTTGTTGACGCAGCGGAGCTGGGACGCCCATCACCATTAAGGCGTGCTCGTTTCTCGCTTTCAATTGAATACCAAGCAATGCCAAATCTTGTTGATAATCTTGGGCCAGTCTCACTAATTCGGCCTCTAACTTAATAGATAGAGGAACAAGCAGAGGTTGTGCCTTAAGTGCACCATCGCTTGGAGTGAGCTGGCCTTTTACACGATAAAATTCTGCTCTAGGTAACGAGACTAACGCCGCCCCACTGTCACTGCTCATCAAAACAAATTGTTCATCGACCACCATCAGCGCTTTGCCTAATGCAGTAATCGATGGCATTGATGTTTGCGAAGTTATCGTTTGGGGCGCTATTGGAGTGACTGCCTGAGCCTCAAACTCTGGCGTTTTCAGCAGCTCGTGATAAGCGCGTACTTCTTGTTTAGTTGGCGCTGGTTCTACGTGGCGCTCTTTACTGTGACTTGGCTTTGGTGCGGGTTTGGATTCCACCCAATCATTACGTTTGAATGACTCCACTACGCGCGCCTCTCGCACGGAGGTCTCACTAAGACCGCTATTACGAGGCTTCACTTCATAATCACTGCGTCCAGGATAAGCCGGTGTACTCTCTATCGCTTGATAAACCCGCTCTGGCACCGGTGAAGATGCTGGCTCTTGTACTTTTTCAGGCTCTGGCGAATGCTCAATCTCTTCGGATTCAGTCGGTTCCACGCGATGAAATGCCGATTCATTCACCTGTGGTTTATCAATCACAGCGCTTTGTGAAAGTGCATCCGTCAAAGCTTGATAGATGAAATCATGCACCAAACGAGCTTGGTGGAAACGCACTTCATGCTTAGCAGGGTGAACATTCACATCTACTTGGTGCGGATCTAGCTCAATAAAGAGCACATACGCAGCAAACTGATCTGGCTTTAAGCTCATTTCATAGCTTTGACGAATCGCGTGATTGATTAATTTGTCACGCATCATTCGGCCATTCACATAGCAATATTGTAAATCGCTTTGCTGCCTTGCTCCCTCTGGTGTGGTAATCCACCCATGTAACTTTAACCCTTGATGCTCAAGCTCGATTCTGAGCATATGCCGCACAAACGCATTACCGCAGACAGCAGCAATACGCTTTTCGGTTTGAAGCTGATTTTTCGCCGCGCGATATTGACGGATGATCTTGCCGTTATGACGCACATTGATGGTGACATCAAAGCGGCTTAACGCAATGCGTTTCAATAACTCATCAATATGAGCAAATTCGGTTTTCTCCGTACGAAGAAACTTGCGACGCGCTGGAGTATTAAAAAATAAGTCCAACACCTCAACGGTAGTGCCAATCGGGTGCGCTGCTGGCTTAAGCTTCACCTGCATATCACGCCCTTCGGAGTAGGCACTCCAGGCTTCTTCTTGTGCCGCAGGACGCGACGTGAGCGTCAAACGCGAGACTGAGCTAATACTGGCTAACGCTTCACCGCGAAAACCTAGACTCATAATGGCTTCGAGATCATCTAAGGTATGTATCTTAGATGTCGCATGACGACTGAGCGCTAAGCCGAGTTCATCTTTCGCGATACCTTTTCCGTTATCACGAACACGAATCAGCTTTGCGCCTCCTTTCTCGATATCGATATCGATTCGAGTTGCGCCAGAATCAAGACTATTTTCAACCAGCTCTTTAATCACAGAAGCAGGTCTTTCGACCACTTCCCCTGCGGCGATTTGGTTTGCAAGTCTGGCTGGCAAAATTTTAATCGTCATAATGAGTTAGGAGCTCACCTACTTGTTTGGAATGATCAGGACTTGCCCAACCGCTAGCTGATCAGAGCGTAAGTTATTCGCTTTACGAATGCTCGATACGCTAACGCCGTATTTGGACGCTATTTTGCCAAGGAACTCACCCCGAGAAACCTTGTGCTTACGAATCGGTTTATCTTTTACCGCGACCGTTATCTTCAACTTTTGCCCTACCCACAAGGTATCTGACTTCAAGTTATTCTCTCGGCGGATATCTGAAACCTTCACTTTATAGTGATTCGCAATCTTACCTAAGAACTCACCAGACTTAACCTTGTGCGTAATGGTTTCTGTCTCAACAGTAATCGGTTTACTTGGCACTTTAATCGTACCAGCAGAAGGAATGTTGAGCTTCTGACCAATTGCCAAGCCTGTCGACTTCAAGTTGTTTGCCGACATCAGCGCTTTAGAGCTAAGCCCATATTTGTTCGCGATCACCGATAATGACTCGCCACGCTTTACAATATGTACCATTGGCTTCGCTGAAGGCGAGAACACCGTACCCTCTGGTGGGTTATCTTTTAAGTACTTGACGACCGCCTTAGTGATAGCCTGAGCTAACTTATCTTGGTGCGCTCGTTGAAACAGTAATCGCTCTTCTGTTGGGTTAGAAATAAAACCCGTTTCCACTAGCACAGACGGAATCTGTGGAGAGCGTAAAACCGCAAGGCTGGTGTTGATCGGTTTGGTGTTATGCAGGTGCGCAACACGTCCCATCTCACCTAGGATTTCTGTTGCCAGCTTATAGCCTTCTTTTTGTGAATGACTAAACTGCAAGTCCAACAAAGTTTGGTTCACGTTACGATCTTTTGTCTTCGTGAAGAACGCATTACCCGAGCCGCCCAATAACTCAGACTGTTTCTCATGGTTCTCGACCCAACGAGCAATTTCGGTATTTGCACGACGAGTATTTAGTACGAAGACCGATCCACCGCGAGGCTTCGGTGAAGTAAACGCATCTGCGTGAATGGAAATCAGCAAGTGCGCATCATTTTCACGAGCAATCGCGACACGACGGTTTAAGTTTACAAAATAATCTCCCGTACGAGTCATGCGCGTTTTAATACCAGGAGTCGCATCGAGCTGAGCAGCAATTTTTCTTGAGATACTCAATACCGCATCTTTCTCGTACTTACGACGTGAAGGGCCAATAGAGCCAGGGTCTTCCCCACCGTGACCAGGGTCGATAACAATTAACACTTCTTGAGCTCGTTGAACTGAACTCATGTCTTTGCTGGCCGCCGCTGGCTTACTCGGTTTAGAGGTCGATGCCTTCTTACCGTGCGGTAAATCAATCACCAAGCGGTGACCATACTGCCCACCTGGTGTTGGGCTTAATTTAAATAATTCCGCTTGAACGCTCTTTTTTAGTTCAAACACCAAACGATAAGTGCCCTTCTCTGGAGGCGAGCTTTTTCGTACCAGTTTTAAAACAGGGCTATCCGTAACAGTAACAGGCAGTTTGGCCTGCATCGTCGTGCTTTTTAAATCCACGACAAGGCGATCCGGCCCTGATAAAGAGAAATAGGAATAGTCAGCTTCCGAGCCTAAATCGATGACAACACGTGTTTCATCAGGTGAAGGCCAAACTCGAAAACTCTTAACGACGTTAGCAAATGCTAAATTGGGGATGAGAAGGAGAAAAGTGGCGACAAACGTCGCCACTACTCTAAAATTTGAAAAACTCAACATAGCTCCAATCGACTGAGTAACTGCACACCATAATCATTATTAGCTGTTAGTTCGGCTACACGTTGCTCACCTTGGTAGCGAATGTTTACATCAAGATCCGGTTGTGGCAGTAAGCCATGCCCTTTTTCAGGCCATTCAACCAAGCAAATCGCATCGTCTGTGAAATAGTCTCGAATCCCCATAAACTCAAGCTCTTCAGGATCCGCAAGACGATAAAGGTCGAAGTGATATACTTGCCACTGATCCAACTGGTACGGTTCGACTAGAGTATAAGTTGGACTTTTCACGTTACCTTGATGACCAAGAGCACGGACAAAACCACGACTAAAGGTTGTTTTACCTGCACCCAAATCACCATGCAGATAAATTGTGGTTTGCTGGGAACAAAGCTGAGCCAAAGCGGTGCCTAGTGCAACCGTTTCATGCTCATCTTTTAAATTGAATTGTTTCGTGCTCATTGATGCTTCTCTAACTAATGATCGTTGACTATATAAAAATCAAAAGAACAGGAATAGTAAACCGTGTTGGTTTTGAGAGACAAGCTTTCAAATGTCATATGTGCGAAAAAAGTATCCAATAAACGGTATCTTAATCATCTTAGTATCGACCTAGATTTAGAATATATGCAAATGACTTCAATAAGCAGTATTCACAACATCAAAAACGTACCTAACTGGGTAGCACCAAAGCCAGAGATCCGTTAAGATCCGCCCCCCTTTATTCCGGTGGTTAACATGAACTACGAACAACTCGCACAACAAATCAAAGTTTGGGGAAAAGAACTCGGCTTCCAAAAAGTTGGGATCTGCGACGTTGATCTGAGTGAACATGAAGCAGCACTACAAAAATGGCTTGATGCAGGCTATCACGGCTCCATGGATTGGATGGCTCGTCACGGTATGATGCGTGCTAGACCCCATGAGCTACTCCCGGGAACCGTTCGTGTTATCAGCGTCCGGATGGACTATCTGCCACCAGAGGCTCAATTCGCTTCGAACCTCGCGAATAAAAGTCATGCCTATATTAGCCGCTACGCACTAGGGCGCGATTATCACAAGCTCGTCAGAAAGCAGCTAAATAAGCTCGGCAAACTTATTGAACAAGAGGTTGGTCAATATGGTTACCGACCTTTCGTTGATTCCGCACCAATATTAGAGCGACCTCTCGCCCAAAAAGCGGGCTTAGGTTGGACCGGGAAACATTCCCTGATTTTAGATCAAGACTGTGGATCGTGGTTCTTTTTAGGTGAACTACTTATCGACTTACCACTACCCGTAGATGAGCCAAGTGTTGATCAGTGCGGTAAATGCAAAGCATGCATTACATCATGCCCAACACAAGCCATCGTTGAAGACAAAATTGTCGATGCCAGGCGTTGTATCTCTTATCTCACCATCGAGTTCGATGGCGTGATTCCTGAAGAGTTTCGAAAGCCAATGGGTAACCGCATTTATGGTTGTGACGACTGTCAATTGGTTTGCCCATGGAACCGCTACGCCGACATAACGGAGCAAGATGATTTCCACCGTCGTGACAGTTTCAAAAACCCTGACCTCGTCGACATGTTTAACTGGGATGAAGCGACTTTTCTAAAAAATATGGAAGGCTCCGCTATCCGTCGTATTGGTCATATACAGTGGCTACGTAACATCGCTGTCGCACTTGGTAATGCAGAATATAGTCAGCGAATCATAGATGCGCTGGAAAGTCGGCAAGGTGAAAATAAATTACTTGATGAGCACATTAAATGGGCTTTGACAGAGCAACTGAATCAACTCCCCACTGAGAGTAATTCATCTATAGAGACGAAAAAGCAACGCTTAATAAGGATAGTCGAGAAGGGACTGCCGAGAGACGCATAGAGCGTAGTCTATATGCAAGAGATTGAAAGTACTTTTGCATGTTCAATTCATGACCTTGTTCTCAATTTTGTAATGTGGAAAAAAATTTGAGATTCAAGAAAAACAAGCTAGCAGAAAAAAGTTAAACACAGCTCGGAGAAATGACTAGGATCAAAAAAATACCAGTTAATGATCGTATTTTAACGTACTCGATCCGACAAAAAACTTATTTTTTCTTTATATAACAACGATTTAATTGATATTTCTTTGTTGTTTCAACTTCACTTTAGAGAAAAGATCTTTCTTCCCCATCATAAAAAGTCAAGCTAAAAACACTTTATCAACCAACTTATCCACAGAACGACGTATGTGGATAACTCTGTTAATTAAAGTAGATAAAACACGCGAAGCCTCATCATACTTGTACGTCAGCCGATTCATATCGTGTTTTAAACACAAACGAAATCGTCCGACATCATATGATGCGGATAAAAGTTTAGCTTTTGGGGATTCATGCTTCGCAGCATTATGAAAAGAGCGATGTGATTGGTTGCGAGAAGCAGGCGTTGAATCAAGCGGCGCATCCGTAGACGACTTAACAATTGTATACTAAATAAGTACTCAATCTATCGTCTTGTATTTGGTTGCGGGGGCCGGATTTGAACCGACGACCTTCGGGTTATGAGCCCGACGAGCTACCAAGCTGCTCCACCCCGC
>NZ_JAWORD010000031.1:0-46504 GCF_033337665.1 Vibrio sp. Vb2960
CAGCGAGTCTAGACGAGACTAGGAATCGGGTTACAGCTCGCTAGGAAATAGCGATAACTTTCGCACTTCAAAGCACTTGGTGGGTAGATCCTGAATCACGCTCGTCCCTCGCTGTTCAGGATGACGGCTGTTGGAAAATGCATTGCTCGCCACAACCCCAGGCATTGGATCTGCTCCAAGATAGGATCATTCCAGCGAGTTTAAATGAGAATAGGAATCTGATTACAGCTCGCTAGGAAATGACGATAACTTTCGCACTTCAAAGCACTCGGTGGGTAGATCCTGAATCACGCTCGTCCCTCGCTGTTCAGGATGACGGATGTTGGAAGATACATTGCTCGCCACAACCCTAGGTATTGGTGCAGCTCCAAGATAGGATCATTCTAGCGAGTTTAAACGAGACTAGGAATCGGGTTACAGCTCGCTAGGAAATGGCGATAACTTTCGTACTTCAAAGCACGTGGTTAGTAGGTCCTGAATCACCTCGTCCCTCGCTGTTCAGGATGACGGATGTTGGAAGATACATTGCTCTCCACAACCCTAGGTATTGGATCTGCTCCAAGAGAGGGTCATTCCAGCGAGTCTAGACGAGACTAGGAATCTGATTACAGCTCGCTAGGAAATGACGATAACTTTAGAACTTCACAGCACTCGGTGAGTCGATCCTGAACCACGCTCGTTCCTCGATGTTCAGGGTGACCGTTTTAAATAAAAATGCCGCTCACAGTAAAGTGAGCGGCATACATTTCCCGTTTCCAGCCTCGGCCAGATTTAATTCAACTCCACGTTCTTCATCTCAGGATGCTTTAGCAATATCACACGAATCCAGTGATGCACCACCCACATCACCATCGCGGTGAGCAGAACAGCAACGAAAATCGAGCTGAAACGGTACAAGATCGAAAAGAACGCGTCTTTTTGTTCTGGCACCAATGAAGTCGTCAGCGGAACCGATAGGGCAGACATGGCAGAAAACGCGATAGCCGCTTTAATTTGCCCCTTTGTGAGCCACAAGCAGAATGGCCCCATTGCAATGGTAAAGGCGAGCCAAAAGAGTAGCCCATGCCCATACCAACTGCCCAATATCAGCTGAACAGCCATCCCTGCGATGCAGCCTAGTGCGGTGCCGATGATGCGAATTTTTGCCATGGCGAGCGAGCCTGCTAAAGTCATTGGGGTTAGGATGATCAAAATGGAAGCTTGTGCGGATAACGAGTCATATAAGTCCGCTACTTGGAATACGATAAACGCCGCCATCGCCACTACCCAACCCATGGCAACTTGGCTGATGTAGTCAATATCGCTTTTCACTGGGGTCGACATCTTAATGTGCTCGGCGGGGGATTTTGGCTCCGGGAACAACCAATACGCGAATGCGCAAACAAAAATATTGCTGAACGCCATCACCCACATGTTGACATTGAACTCTTCAATATCCATGAAGTTATAGCTGGCAAAATTCAACACAATTGAACCCACTAACAGCCCCATGTAACCAAATAAATAGGTTTTCTGGTTCATCATTGCAATACACTTGAACAGCATCATGATTCCGACGGCTACGGTCATTAATGTTGGATGAAACTGCAAGTATTCCAGCAAAAATGTGGCTTGTATGGTTGTCCACACCGCAGAGAAAAACACGATCAATAAAGCCGAAAGATTAAAGTTGTCCATTCTGCCCAATATAAACAGCGGCATCATGATGGCAAAAAATCCGTAAGACCAACCGAAGATCATGCTTAGCGCGAGCCCTAAAGAGCAGCCGAACCAAATTCGTAAGGTTTTCATTGTCGCCGCCTAGTAAATGAAGTGGAACCAGCTTGCGAGGTGAATCTGTGCTTGCGCCATCAACTGCCAGAAAATGCTGTTGTCTGGGTACAAAACAATGGTAGCGCGAGAGCCGACAAACAGTGCTGGTGGTAACTCATCGCTGCTGGTTAGGTTCACTCGTGTACGCTGCGCATCACGTACCCAGCGGTTGTTCACTTCCACTTTGGTTAGTGCGCCATTAGGCGTTTGTTGTGCGGCTGCTACACCGTAATCGCGGCTAGCTAAATCAAAGTCGTACACCGAACCTGGGTTGGCATCAAATGTGACCAAGGCGTGGAAAGTCTTGTCTACGTTCGCGACGGATTTTTCACGAAAATCAGCGGCTACCCAGAGTGATCCTGTTGGTACAAACGTCAGCAATGGCATGTTGGTGTTTGCCATCGTGCCAACTTCTAGTTGCAGGTTGGTCACGACACCATCACTGGGAGCGAGTACCGCGGTATTTGCCAAATCAAGTTGCGCCTTTTCGATGCCGTTTTTGGCAATTCGAACGGCGGTGCTTTGACCTTTTTGGTCGCCTAATTGCGCCTCAATGACTTTTAAGTTTTGTCGTTCCGCTTTAAGCGCTGCACGTGATACCTGATTTTGGGCAAAGGCATTATCGAGTGTCGATTGAGAGATGACTTTCTGCTTCGATAGTGTCAGTAAGCGGTTGTACTCGCGGTGTGCATTATCAAATGTTGCTTGTGCGCGGGCAATATTGGCAAGAGCGGCTTCGCGTTGAGAATACAGCGTTGCTTCTTTTTCATAAGCGGATTGCAGAGACAGCTCCGCCTGTTCAAGCGCTATCTTGTATTTACGATCATCAATCGTAAACAACACATCGCCTTTTTGAACGGACTGGTTATTCTCGATGAGAACGTCGGTCACTTTACCAGATACCTCGGGTGCGACTTGGACAACGTATCCTTGCACTCGTCCTTCGGTCGTTAAGGGGGCGTGGCGGTCAGCAATGATAATGTACAAAAATAGTACGATGAACAGGACAATCAAAGTTCGCATCCAGTGTTTGAATTTTTGGTCAGCCGTCATTACAAGTTCCGTTAAACATATTGGATAGCGGATTATAGAGAAGTCACTCACAATTCAGTAGAATGATAATACGAACATAAATGACCTAAAAATAGGACAATGAACGTTAATTTTGATGATGTTTACCTATTCACTCAGACGGTGGTTCACGGCGGTATAAGTGCAGCGGCAGAGGCGAATCAACTACAACGCTCAAAAGTGAGTCGTCGTCTGCAAGAATTAGAGAAATCGCTCGGGGTACAGCTTTTGATTCGCACAACACGCAGCATTGAGTTGACGGAGCACGGGAAACGCTTGTTTGAGTTGGTGGGGCAGCCTATTGACCATATTCAGCAAGGTTTAAATGCCATGCACGAATATCAACAAGAGCTGACGGGCAAGGTGCGTTTAGCCATTCCTTCCGCATTGATGAGCTCTGCCGCGTTTAACGCGATCATCACCGAGTACACAACGCGGTATCCGGATATTTCGGTCGAGATTGAAAACCATCAAGAGAGTGTCGATCTCAAGCGTCAATCGTTTGATTTGCAGCTTCTTCCGAGCGTGGTCAGAGTCACCGATGACAGCTATGTGCAGTTCAGTCTTTTGCCTTATCGTAGTCACTTTGTTGCGTCAAAAGCCTATCTAGAATCGCATCCGCCAGTAAAAACGGTGGAAGATCTTAAGCAGCATCGCCTTTTAACTAATCGTTACAATGCCGATTTGCTCGATTCAGATCTGCATGTGGCGTTGCGCTCGGACGACCTCAACTTGCTGCGCTCGATGGCGATAGCAGGAAACGGCATCGCGTTTATTCCTCAAATTCATTCCAAGCCTGCACTGAGAGACGGTTTGTTGGTCGAGGTGCTGCCTCAATTCGCGCATCCGAAGCAGCATCTTACTCTGATTTATCCCTCGGCCTTATTTCTGCCTAATAAAGTCAAAGCCTTGATTGAACTAATTCGAGAGAAATTTAAATAGTCAGTTCAAACCACACTTAACTAAGGGCAAATGTGTGAGCGAAGGTCATCTTTCTAGGTTTTATTGCTCTAACATGAAAGGGTTCTGATACATTAACTGTTACTCAACTTGTTGAGTATGATTTGTGGTCGCACAAGATAGGAGATGGAAATGTTATCGAAAGGAAACACGGGCCTGATTGTGGTGGATGTTCAGGGCAAACTCGCTACATTAGTGCATGAAAGCGACGCACTGATTGAAAATATCACGAAACTGGTAAAGGGTGCCAAAGCACTAGATTTGCCTATTCTGTGGCTAGAACAGAATCCAGAAAGGTTGGGCCCAACCGCGGATCCGATTCGTGAAGTGCTTGAAAGCACGCATTTACCTATTACCAAGTACACGTTTGATGGTTGCAAAGAGGCGACGTTTAAGGTCGCGGTGGAGAACGCAAAAGTGGATACCTGGTTGGTTTGCGGTATTGAATCCCACATTTGCGTCTATCAAACCGCGGTTTCTCTGCGTCAGTCCGGTTATCGCGTTGAATTAGTCACGGATTGTGTATCTTCCCGAACCGCTGCCAATAAGGCGCTCGCTCTTGCGAAGTTAACCGCTAACGGTGTGGTGCTCACTGGGCTAGAAATGTGTTTGTATGAAATGGTCGAAGATTGCCGAGCACCTGAATTCAAAGAAATTCTGGCGCTCATCAAATAGTGGAATCACTGTAATCACTGTAATCAGCAACAACTTTATTTGAACACGCTATTCAAATTCTCGTTGATATCTTGGCAACATCGACTCGTTGCCAAGTAACCCGCCTTGGTGAATATAAATCACCGTTTTATCTGTGTTCTCTTCCAACCAAGGGGTGAGGCATTGCCACATATACGGGTCGTATAACAGGTCAAATTCGAGGTCGGTTTGCTCAAAGAGTGCTTTCCATGTGATGTAATCTTCTTCGTACAAGCGACCAAAATGGTGTTTGTTGCGCACGGTTAAAATGGTTGGGTGGCTGTTTTCACCGAGCTGGTTGAACTGTTCAGTTAAGTAATCTGCATCGCCTACGCAAGGGCAAGTTAGCACTTCTATGCCGTGTGGGCTTAAATGTTTATGAAGATATAAAGCCGTCGTGCCAGTACCTGATGGCAGGGCGACCGTAAACTGCTCTTTACCTCTCAATCGCGTCCAATCAAGAATTTCTCGTGCTAACTGTTTGATGCCAGCTTCAGCGAGGTGGGAACGTCCACCCTCTGGAATCAGCAATGTCGACTCATCTACTCTTCGTACCTGGTGGATGTATTCACTAGGGTGAAGTTCGCTACCGATGTCTTGCATGGCAGTGATTTTCATACCCAAATTGAGAGCGCCGCGATAGTTTCCGATGGGGGAGCTTTTTAGCCAAGATGGAATGTGATGAACATAAAACTCAAATGCCCAACCTTTAATCTGGGCGAGAGCCGCTAGCGAGTACATGGCATTAGATTGAGCGGAGCCAAAGCTTATTAACGTGGTGATGTCGGGATTTTGCTCTTCCATTAACGTCATAAACTTACGTGCTTTGTTCCCAGAAAAGTGGGAGTGGAGCATGTCGTCACGTTTAAGGAAAAATTTGCGCCCATTAAAGCTATGTTGGGTGATAGGACTTTCTGAGAGTTTCATGTCGATGCTGACGGAATAAACCGTGTCACCTTTGCCATTTAAAAAGGGCGCGTAGTGTAACGCCATTAAACCCAGATAAAAAGTCTGTGTTTCAGGACTTCCATTTCGGTTATTCCTGATGTTTTGATTCGCACTCACCGGTGCTGTAATACCATTGCAATGGTTTCACTTCTATCCTTTGGTTGCTTTGACTCCATGCTATTCCACCCCATGTCTCGCCTTTCTCCCTCAAGCCACGTACACTACTCCGCTTATTTCCATTCAATCAGAAGGCTTGGTTTTGCAAACTCTAGAACAATTAAAAACAGGACAATTAGTAGGAACGAAACAACTGAAGTTGGCGGAAGGGCTAACTGAGTTTCCTATGGAAATTTTAGAGCTTGCAGAAACGCTTGAAGTGTTAGATTTATCTGGCAATGCACTGTCAGATTTGCCACAAGAACTGGAACAGCTGACCAAGCTAAAAATCATCTTTGCTTCCAACAACCTGTTCACCCATCTGCCAGAGGTCTTGGGCAAGCTGCCAAACCTTGAAATGGTTGGGTTTAAAACCAACAAGATCAAAGTGGTGAGTGAAGCCTCACTACCAACTCAGTTACGTTGGTTGATTCTGACCGACAACGAGATTGAAGTTCTTCCAAACAGCCTAGGTGAAAGAACTCGCCTAAGAAAGCTTGCATTGGCGGGTAATCGCATCAAGCAACTGCCAAACAGCATGGAAAACTTGGTCAATTTAGAATTGATTCGTCTCTCTGCGAACCAGTTAGAGCACTTCCCAGATGTGTTAATGAAGCTGCCTAAATTGGCATGGTTTGCGTTCGCAGGTAACCCATTCTGCAAACACCCATCTTCGTTAGACAGCGTGCCGAAAGTGACGACAAACAGTTACTCACTTAACCATGTTCTTGGCCAAGGTGCGAGTGGTGTGATTTCTCATGCTAACTGGACTGACGCTCAATACGAATTCCCGAACGAAGTGGCGGTGAAAGTGTTCAAGGGCGAAGTGACCAGTGACGGTTACCCACATGATGAGCTTGAAGCATGTTTGCAAGCCGGGCATCACAACAACTTGGTGAAATCCATCGCGCAGGTGGATGACGGTAATGAGCTTGCTTTGGTGATGGAGCTGATCCCAAGCAGTTACTACAACTTAGGTTTGCCGCCAACGCTGGAAACTTGCACCCGAGATACATTCCCACAAGGGTTTACGCTGACGGTCGAGCAAGTGAATTCTATTGTTGAACAGATGGTGGACGTGTTTAATCATCTGCACGACAACAAGGTGTGCCATGGCGATTTGTATGCGCACAATACTTTGGTGAATGACCAAGGTGAGATGATCTTCGGCGATTTTGGTGCGGCGAGCATTTACGGTTACTTATCGGACGAGCAGCAAGCGGCAATCAGAACTATTGAATCGAGAGCGTTGAAGTGCTTTATCGAAGATATGTTTTCTGTGTGTGAGGCGCCGGAATCGGCATCGCAAGCATTCAATCGACTAACAGCGCTTGCAGCATAAGATTTCATACAATCGAAATTAGAAAGAGGTATCGAATTGCTCGTTTTGAGACTGAGTAAAGTCGATACCTCTCAATTAAATTAAGTGCTGAGGAAGTTACTCTGAGCAAGCCTCTTGATGCTCTGACGCAAGATCAATTACTGCCTCACAACCACCTTCTGGATGTGTACCAATCTTAAATTGCCAGCCATAGCGTTGGCACAAATCATCCACAATCATCAAACCTAATCCGTGCCCATCTGAGTGCGGAATGGTCGAAAAGCCTTCACCTTCATCGCGCACCGAGATGGTGTTTTCATCCATGCTGATATGAATTGATCCCGATGGTGTCGCGGCGATGCCGTTGCGAATCAGGTTACCAAGAATTATGGTCAACACGGCATTGGTCGCACGCGTTCTTGGGTTGCCGTCGTTCTGTACATTAAAGTTGAGTGCTTTCTCATCCGCCTGAGCTTGGCTTTGGAAGATGATTTGGTTGAGTTCTTCTTCGGTGATGCTGCGCACTGGTGAATCATCTGCATTACGCTCGTAACGTACTAAGCCGAGTAGGGCATCCACCATAGTCGACATTTGCTGCGTTGCATCCTGAATTCGATTCACTTGGCGGGTCTGGAAATCCGTGTTCGCACTTCTCGCCAGTAAGCTGCTTGAGCCTTTCATCACGGTTAATGGTGTACGCAGTTCATGACTCGCGTATCGTGCAAAGGCTTGCTCACGCTTGATGACTTGGTTGATTTTGTGGCGGTACTCATTCAGCTCATCCGCAAGAGTTTGGAACTCTTTGGCTGAACCCTCTGGCACACTAAAAGTCTGTGTGGCATCGCCTTGGTGGTGATCGAGTTGGGTTTTAAGTGCATTGACGGGTTCAATCAAGCGTTGTGATAGGCGCAGCAACAGACTACCAAACAGGAACACCAGCACGGCGACAATCGATAACACCATAGCGACGACGAGAATGAATTCCTCTGAGGTGATCTCGATTTCATCAATCAAGGAAACCAGAATCACAGGATGTTCAACGCCTTTGTAGGTGTAAGTGCTCATGTAAACCATGCGCGAGTATTCACCGTCCTCTACTTCATCAAGAAAGTGCTTTTGACCAATCAGGTATTTTTGGTAGCGCTCGGCAACCAATGAGATGTCGTTGTAAGCGGTGGTGAGAAGGTCAAGCTGAATACTGCCTTGCTCTGGATGAGACTGGAAATGTTCAATTGCTTCTTTTTTGTCGACCATAATACGACGCTCGCCCACGCGGTCTTCAGACCAAAGCAGGGAGCCGGTAATCAACAAAAAGCAGAAGATGCCAATCACGACCGACACAAAAGAGAAAAACAGAGCGAGTCGCCCTGTCATACTTTGTGTGCTTTGCGTGCTAGCAAGTAAGCGATTGATCATGCACCTGTCTCCAAGCGGAAGCCAACTTTCGGCACGGTGATAAGCACATGTTGTTCAAATGGCTTATCAAGTTGGTTGCGAAGTTGGTAAATGTGGCTGCGCAGAACGTCGTTGTTCGGCTCGTTCTCTTGCCAAAGTTGGAAGGCAATTTCTTCGCGTGTCACTACGTCTGGCGCGCTTTTCACAAGCATTTCCAGAATGGTGTAAGTGGTAGGGTTTAGCGCCAACAGTTTATCTTGGCGATAAGCTTTACGCGTTTTTTGGTCGATAGACACTTCACCGTATTCCAACTTGCTCGATGCGACAGTGCCACGGTAACGGCGGATCAGTGCCATCATGCGCGCTTCAAGAATATCCAGATCGAAAGGTTTGGTCAGATAGTCATCCGCACCGTGTTGGAAGCCTTTGAGCATATCGTCACGGCTATCGAGCGCCGTCAGCATAAGTACCGGTGTGTTGTTGCCCGCGTCGCGAAGTTTATTACACATGGTCAGGCCATCCATGCGTGGCAGCATGAGATCGAGCAAGATGATGTCGAAGGTGTTTTCCATCGCTAGTTTCAGGCCGAGTTCGCCGTTGTCTGCATAATCGAGTTCCATACCTGCACACTCAAAATAATCGAACAGCATGCCTGCAATTTCTCGATTATCTTCGACTAAAAGTACGCGTTTCATGTATTTCTCTCCAAGTGGGCAGGTGTTCGAAAATAAGACTTCGTCTTAACCGAACATTATTCACTAAGGACGTGAAAAAGATGTCAATAACATCTCTTTCACGTTGATGTTTGTAGACTGGATTCATTCATCGGATTTAGTGGAAGAGTAGCATGTCAACCTTCAACATTCACGCTGCAACCTTTTCAAAGGTGAGCCAACACACTGAGCCTAAAACAGTTTTGTCTGTTGTGGTGCCATTCTTTAACGAGCAAGAAGTCTTACCTGAATTTCATCGTCGTTTAGCCGCCGTTTTGGATGAAATGCCAGAACGCTGTGAAATCGTTTATGTGGACGACGGCAGCAAAGACGAGAGCCTAATGATCGCGCAAAACTTTTCTCAATCTTCTAGCGACGTTCGTTGTATTGCACTAAGCCGTAACTTCGGCAAAGAGTCCGCCATGAGTGCGGGTCTGGAACACTGTCAAGGTGAAGCGGTGATCGTGATTGATGCCGACTTGCAAGACCCGCCTGAGTTGATCCCGCAAATGGTATCAAAATGGCGTGAAGGGTATGACGTAGTGAACATGCAGCGCAGCGAGCGCCACGGTGAAACTTGGTTCAAACGCTTCTCGGCCGCTTGCTTTTACAAAGTGCTTAACAGCATGGCGAAATTGGATGTGCCTGAGAACGTGGGCGATTTCCGTCTACTGAGCGCAAAAGTGGTTAAGCACATCAATGCGCTGCCAGAACGTAACCGATACATGAAGGGCATTTTTTCTTGGCCGGGTTTCAAGCAAGTGACGGTTCAGTTTGAGCGTGACGCTCGTTTCTGTGGTGAGACCAAATGGAACTATCTCAAGCTGATTGGCCTTGCAATGGATGGCATTACCTCGTTTTCCATTCGCCCTTTGCGCTTAGCGACACTTGCTGGTGCGTTAGTGGCGTTCAGTGCCTTTATCTATGGCGTATTCATAGTGATGAAAACCGTTGTGTTTGGTGAACTCGTCACTGGTTACCCATCCATGATGGTCGTCCAACTTGCCTTGGGCGGTGTGCAACTGCTGTCGATTGGCCTTTTGGGCGAGTACATTGGCCGCATTTTTGTCGAGACCAAGCAACGTCCTCTTTATCTTGTTCAGTCCGTTTACGAGCAGCCTGCAAAACATCAATCCATCCAAACCATGAAGTTTAAACTTGGAGAAACCGCGTAATCATGAGTATTAATAAAACCCATTTGTGGTTGTTGTTGGCGTTTGCTCTTTTACTCCGTCTTATTTCACTTGCTGCTTACCCTTTGATGGACACCACAGAAGCCCGCTACGGCGAAATGGCGCGCTTAATGGTGGAAACCGGCAATTGGCTTACCCCACAGTTTGATTACGGCGTGCCTTTTTGGGGGAAGCCCCCTCTGTTCACGTGGATGAGTGCTTACGGCATTGAGCTGTTTGGATTGAATGAATTTGCAGTGCGCGCGCCTCATTGGTTAGCGGGTGTTGCGACGATTGTTTTTGTTGCTTTCATGGCGCATCGTGCAGGCTTTAATGCTGTCATCGCAGCGTTGGTACTGGCGACGTGTGGCATCTTTTCAATTGCGGCGGGTGCGGTGATGACAGACATGGCACTGACGTTGGCAATGACGATGGCGATGGTTGGTTTTTACTATTGCTGGCTTGGCAAAGACAAACACAGCCGATTGTGGGGTTACCTCGGTTTCTTTGGCTTGGCTTGCGGGCTGTTAGCGAAAGGTCCAGTGGCGATCGTGATCATGGGCATCGCAGTATTTCCTTGGCTCGTGATTCAGCATGGTTTCTTTGGTGCCTTCAAAGCCTTGTGGCAGCGTTTTCCAATTGTGTCGGGGTTGGCGCTCATGCTGGCGATTGCTCTACCTTGGTACATCATGGCTGAAATGGCGACGCCTGGATTTATTGATTACTTCATTGTTGGCGAGCACTTTAAGCGTTTTGTTGTCAGCGGTTGGGAAGGGGATCTGTATGGTTCTGCTCATGATCAACCACGTGGGATGATCTGGGTATTCTGGCTACAGTCGGCTGCGCCTTGGTCAATTGTATTGCCTATCTTGGCGTGGAAACGTCGTAAGGTACTCAAAGCCATTGAAACCGATCATCAAGGTTTGTTTAGCTTCCTGATGTGTTGGCTGATTTCTCCAATGATCTTGTTCACCATGGCTGGGAATATTTTGCCTGCTTACGTGCTACCGGGTGTGCCTGCGTTGGGTATCTTGATTGCAATGCTGGTGGATAAACACGATTTCAAATGGCTGACCGGAACGGCAGCGGTGTTGCCAGCCCTGCTTATGATTGCGATGTTGGTTTTGAATATGGGCAAAGCAGATAGCCGCAGCGACCGCATCATCTTCGCGCAAATTAATGATAATGCTCCGGTCTTCTACATTGGTAAGCGCCCGTTTTCAGGCCAGTTCTATAGTCATGGTCAGGCGAAAAAGCTTAAACATAAGAATGACTTAAACAATCTGAAGAAATTCCACCTGATTGGTAAATCGCAGCAAGTGGATAGCATGATTCATGAAAATGCGTTGAGCTGTACCAACGAGTTCACAGCAAAATCGAAACGCTCACTCTACACCTGTGTGGTTGGATAGCGGAATGCGCAAATTACCAAAGTTTGCTTCGTCAGAAAGGTTTGCTTCGTTAACAAGGTTTGCTCTGGTAGGAGGTGTCGGCTTTATGGTCGACACCCTTATCTTTTCTGTGTTGTTCCATTGGTTTGGTCTGGAGCTGATGTTGGCTCGTGGGATAGCATTTTTGTTTGCGGCAACCACGACGTGGCTTGGCAATCGCTGGCTGACTTTCTATCAAGCAGAAAAAACCAACCCTTTCGCTCAATGGCAAAAATTTATGGCGAGTGCCTTTATCAGTGCTTTGCCGAACTTTATTGTGTTCAAAGGCGTAACGCTCGCGCTAGGAACGCAAGGGGTGATGGTCTATTTGGCTTTGATCTTAGGCATATTGGCAGGCATGGTGAGTAACTATTTACTCAGTGCAAAATGGGTGTTTAGTTGAGGATAGAAAGGTTCGGGCTTACTATCCTATCCTCGAGTTAAAAATTCGTTATTTGAACCAATTTTTCTTTTTGTACATCAGAGTAAACCTAAAGCTTTTCATGGGGGATGTAAAAAGGTAAATAAGCCAAGGTTTATACCTTGGCTGCCGTTAGTTCAGATTTTGATTGTTCGATTTCAGACTCGGTTTGCCACTTACCGTTGTAAAGGTATTCACGCTCAGGAAGCGGGGCATTTGATGCTCTTAAATCAAATACCTCATCGGCTTTATATTCTCTATTACAAACAGGAATGTTAAACAGTCTAGCTTCTGGCTTCGATTCAAACAGCTTTTTGTGGTCATCTACCTCTGTACAATCCAGCTTATATTCCGTAGCTAACTGATTTACCATCGATTCTAAGTCCGTTTCAGTTTTGAAAAATACGTAGCAATCAGATCTACTATGTGAACGGACAATAGTGTTGTGTTCCATATCGATATATTCACACTTATCCTGCTTAAAGTAGAACTGGATCACTTTGCGCTTTTTGTTGTAGTCGGCAAACAACCAATCTTCACGCTCTCCAATTCTCACTTCTGTTGGTTCATCGGGCTTGCGTTTTAACATACCAAATGAGAATAAAATAAGAGCGCCCGCTCCAGCTAACGCCATCGGGCCAACTACCGCTACCATCAAAACGCAAACTACCGCACCGATCCAGCCAACGGCTTGTGTGGCGGTATTCGCCCACTTAGGCATGTTGCGACGCTTCTTCATCACAAAGCCTTTGTCAGAAAAGATATAGTCATAGCGATAGTCGAGGCCAATCGTAAGATAAAAGATCCCGGCCATCATTACTGACAAGATAAGGCCAAAAAAGGTCACGACAAGCGTATCACTTGAGTGTGTCAAAAATACAATTCCAAATAAGAAGCTCATAAATGGCAAAGCCGTTAACTTGTAATGGTAGCGAAATGGCTCTTCTACATCATACTTATGCCATGTTGTTAAATTGTCCCCTTTGAGAATCTCTTGCTCTTGTGCTTCTTGATAAACCGCCAATTCTTCTGGGGTGATATAAAACGGTGAATATGCCAAGGGTTACTCCTGAAAACCTAGTGTGCCAACAGCGGGGGTGAGTGTTTTTTTAATTATGTCTTGTTTGATATTGTCTGAAATAATGCCATAAGTTGCACTCTGTTTTATGCCGTTTTGGAACCAATACTCACGCTTAGCAGGGGCATCATCTTCCACATCGTAAGCTACTTGCATTGCAAGGTAATGATCTGCTTCTTCAATTGGCAAGGTTACTTTGTACACCAGTGATTCTTTGCTCGCTTGATCTTGAGTTTGTAGCGTGACTAAATCTGCGTTTTGATGCCACGAGCCTGACATCAAATCATCTTCTGTTGCCTTGCTGTTAGTTCTCAACGTAATACCATTCGTTGCAGCACGCCTTGGCAGTTGAATATGCACTTCCAAACCGATTAACTCACGATGTGTGTAACCTGGGTAAGCTTGTACTTTTTCAATAGGTTGATGGTATACCGTAGGCTGTTGAATAATAGATTGTAAGTCAAACAGCGCTTGCTGAACCAATGCTGAATTATGCTTCTCTCGTTCGGGTAAGCTCGAAGATTGGCTCCACTGAGTGCGAGTCGGGTGATAACCCCAAGGCTGTTTATCTAACCATTTTTGGAAATCATCTTGTTTCAGTTTATTCAACTTATAATTGATGGCTAGGTATGCAATCGTGAGAATAACCAGGCCGGCCGTTATAGGCCCGCCAAAGGATAAGTTTAATGCAAATTGTCCAGTTAACCCTCCGTATACTTGGAATATACCGACAGCTGACATTGCTGTTAATACTAGGGAATTTGCTACATGCAGATATTTTTCTTGACCATAAACTTTGTCAGCACTCTGCCAAGAACGGTAAGCCTCAATACCCGAAGCTAACGCACCTAAAGCCCCTGTGATTGCTAGCCATTTATTGAATACCTTTAGGTCATCAAGGTTTAAGTTTTTAAAGGTATCTTCGTTTCTATTCACTAACTTTTTTAAGACATTATATGAATGTGACCTTAACCTAGGTTCACCCTTCACTTTCTCCCATAACTTACCTGTACGAACACCTGTCCAAGCGTTGACTGTGTAAAATAACTTTTGCTGGATATCCAAAAATTCATCTGAGGACATTAACCCCGTGTCTTGAATACTGCTCATGGCATCACCAAGCGCGATGCAGTTAAATATTAATGCCAGAAAGCCTAGACCACCGGCATTCTCGAACAGTTTATTCAAATCATTGAGCTTATTCATCACGATCCGCGTTCTAAGCTCGATGGTTCTTTGAGGTAGATCATCAGGTAACTCAATGTACTGCGGGTACTCCAATGTAGCTACAGCGAGAGCCTTCTTAATAGTCTTTTTATTTTTTAAAGCTGTTGTGTATTTAGAGTCAGCTTTGCGGTTATTTTTCTGGAAGTCAGCAATGATTGCATCGTTTTTTTCGAGCTTAATCAGATAATCATTTACGCGTGTTTTCCATTTTTTAAAATCGTGAGCGTAACCTTCTTTTATTGTTACGGGCATATTGTGTGCCATATGTTCTGCAATAACGGCAAATAAATAATAGCTATGACGGTTCAGAGGTTTAGCGAAAACAGGCATCAGCGAAATTGATACTTGTGAGGTCATGCTAACACCAAACTCTACAACGCCTTTTGCAAGCGCACCTATTGCAGATTTAAAAATAATATCCAGCTCTTGGAAACCTTTGGCGATATCTTTGAGAAAGGCTGTTTCCGCAGTGTTTGGGTTGGAAACAAAGTCCATGATCTTAGAGTACATATTCACGCGGTTGCTGGTATCAGATATCTGGTCCATCAACTGATTATCAGGATCAGGATTTTCTGAGACGATCGACTGTTCATCAAGCGCCTCTGTAATATTCTTCTCCATCACTTTAAATAAACTACGACTAAACCCAGAGGCATAGAGAGCAAGTAAACTGGTTGGTTTCTCCCATTGGCTTTCAGCCCATTGGCGGTCTTCTTCTTGTATCACCAAAGTAAATGACTCAACCGCTTGCTTGTGTAGTTGATACAAGCTGTACTGCGTGTCTTCGCTGTATAGGTCGAAGGTTCTTTCGAGATGATGCGGCGTTAAGGACTCCATTACTGCGATAAAGTCGCGTTTGACCGAAACCACTTGGGCTAGCATGGTTTCTTTTTGTTCTGACAGCTCTTGCATCTCGCTCAGCATTTGCTTCCAGTTGAGCTGCTGACGCCAGCGTTCAGTCGCTATCCATTGTTCGTATTTACCAAAACGGCTCGCAGAAATTCGATATTTGTCCTGTATCGCTTTAGCAATGTCACTTTGGGTATGTTGGTGTGATTCAATCGCTCCAGCGGAAAATTTAGCAGGATAGCCGGACTGAACTGAGCTTTTGTTCTGCTCTGCCAAATTAAGTTGGTGAGAGGAGTCATAATAGTCAGCCATGTCGGTATAAAACGACAGCTCTTCGCCGTTACGCTTAACGCTAGCTGGCATGTCTATCTCGTCACTTGCTCCAAACATACACAGTTGCATGGCGGTCTGCATCAAGTTCCACTGGTTTGAAAACTGGTCAGTGAAAAGGCGGTAAGGGCTTGCGGCACCAACAAAATGCAGTGACATATCTTGAATGTCTGCGGCGTAATCTTTTATCGCGACGAAGTAGCCTGATTCTTCTTCTGGAATCGCAGAGGTTAAATAGCTTTCGACTGCTACAGGTTTAAAGACAGAACCATCTTCATCTGCTTTGGTGGCGATGCCAGAATCCGCAAAGCGACCATCATCGACGGCAGAAGATTCAATATCAGCGACTTGGGTTAACTTATCTATTGGTGCAATGTTGTGCTGATTCTCGTTTGAGGATAGAACAATGGTTTGCATGCGATCGATATGATTACTCGGATTGTTAAGTACGCGCATGAACGTGTGCCATGTCCAGCGGTGCTCAGAGAAGCAAATCGATAGTACGCTTCCGTTGACGTAAGTAAGGAAGGGCTTTGCATCTTGTGGTGTCCCACGCTGTTCTGATTTTGGGCTTTCCGATTCTCCCAACTTATAGAGCGTGAATTGCGTTCCTTTGATTTCGTATTCGTCTAAGCTTTTGTTGATTGCATCATAGACATACAGCCAACCGTCGCGCAGTTGACGCAGGGTGTAACCAACGGTATTGAGTTTGGCTGCGCCTTGGCCTTTCCATTCTTCAGGCAAACCAAAAGGTTGTGTCTCTTCTGTTTCTAGCTGATCGATGGCATAGCGGACTGGGATAAAGTGCGCAGGTGATGCTTCCGTTGCTTCTTTCTCAGTTTTTAAATTGAGAGGCTCTGGTTCAGACGGCGGTGGCGGATCGATTTTTTTTGTTTCTCCCTCCCAAAACATACTGCGCTCTGGGGGTGAGCCAGCAAGATCATCGGATTCCGTGGTTGGAACGATATTCAGCGATTTCAGTGTACCATCGCTTTCAAATGCCTGAACGGCCTCCTCATAGGTATAGCTGTTGTCATACCAGAACATAGAAGTTTTTGGGGGAAGTGGATTATTCATCGTTAGCCCATGTTTAAGAGTTTTACTCTGTTACGCAAATATCGCACCAAAATAAAGCGATTAAAAATCAATGGGTTATATTTTTATGGTTTTGCGTCAATCAAATAATTGTTTGTTTTTCCAATAAGTTGGTTGGTGTTTACCATTTTTTGTATTGATTGAATCAAAGTTTGAGTTGTGAGTGATGCCTCAATGAGCCGACAAAACAAAAGGGCTCCAGAGTTACCTCTGGAGCCCTTTCTAGTATCTAAGTGCTAAAGAGTTAGCGACGCTTTGGTTTACGTTGACCAGTTGGTTTGCCTTGTGCTTGTGGGCGACCTTGGCCTTGCGGCTTGCTACCTGCCGGGCGGTTTGCACCGTTGCCGCTAGGACGTTGGCCGTTGCTTGCAGGGCGTTGACCACCTGTAGCTTTACCCGAACCGTTACGGTTGCCAGATGGTTTACCATCTTTTGAACCGCCTTCAGAGCGTTTGTTCAAATGACCACCGAAGCCTGGTTGGTTTTTGGTATGTTTGGTTGCAAAGCGGTTTGCCCCGTGACGACCAGATTTACGACGTTGCGCAGGTGTTTGTGCTTCAATGTCTTCTGCAGGAACGAGACAGCCTTGTTTGTCACCAATCAAATGTTTTTTACCCATACTGACTAGGGCTTCACGGATCATTGGCCAGTTTGCTGGATCGTGATAACGCAACAGCGCTTTATGCAGGCGACGTTGACGTTCACCTTTTGCTACAGGTACATCTTCACGTTTTTTGTACTTCACGCGTTTCAGAGGGTTTGTCTCTGAGTAGTACATCGACGTTGCGTTACACATTGGCGAAGGGTAGAAGTTTTGTACTTGGTCACATTCGAAGTTGTTCTTTTTCAGCCACAGAGCAAGGTTCAGCATGTCTTCGTCTTCTGTGCCTGGGTGCGCAGAGATAAAATAAGGGATTAAGTACTGCTTCTTGCCTGCTTCTGCACTGTATTTCTCGAACATCTCTTTAAAGCGATCGTACGTACCCATGCCTGGCTTCATCATCAGATCAAGAGGACCTTTCTCTGTATGTTCCGGTGCAATCTTCAAGTAACCGCCTACGTGGTGAGTCACGAGCTCTTTCACGTATTCTGGTGATTCAATCGCAAGGTCGTAACGTACGCCAGATGCAACCATCACTTTCTTCACGCCTTCAACTTTACGCGCTTCGCGGTATAAATCGATCGTGTGTTTGTGGTCTGTGTTTAGCTTGTTACAGATGCCCGGGAATACACAAGAAGGACGACGACAGTTCGCTTCCGCTTTTGGATCTTTACAGCCCAGGCGGTACATGTTTGCAGTCGGGCCACCAAGATCGGAAATTGTGCCGGTAAAGCCTGGAACTTTGTCGCGAATTTCTTCAATCTCGTTGATGATAGACTCTTTCGAACGGTTTTGAATGATTCGACCTTCATGCTCGGTAATCGAACAGAAAGAACAGCCACCAAAGCAACCACGCATGATGTTCACAGACGTCTTGATCATGTCGTACGCAGGAATTTTTGCTTTGCCGTACATAGGATGAGGAACACGCGCGTAAGGCAGGCCAAACACAAAGTCCATCTCTTCGGTCGTCAATGGAATTGGAGCTTGGTTTACCCAAAGTTCACGATCACCATGGCTTTGAAGTAACGCTCGACCAGAGTACGGGTTCGTTTCTAAATGCAGTACACGGCTTGCATGCGCATAAAGAATGCGATCGTTTCTTAGCTTTTCAAACGAAGGTAAACGGACCGCAGTCGTCGCAGCATCGTGGCGTGATGGGCGAATTGTGATTGGTTGTGCAACTGGCTCGTCTTTTTTGGTTTCACACTGAGTTTCTACTTCGTATGGGTTCTTTGGTACGAACGCTTCTTTACGAGGTTTTTCAATGCGAGAAGAATCAATAACCGTGTAGCCTTCTGGCGCCGCTGGCAAGTTCACGGCAGTACCACGAATATTGGTCATGGTGCTGATGTCTTCGCCGTTTGCGATGCGATGTGCTACTTCGACAAGTGCGCGTTCTGCGTTACCAAAAAGTAGGATGTCTGCTTTTGCATCAAATAGTACCGAACGGCGAACTTTATCTGACCAGTAATCGTAGTGCGCAACACGGCGTAGGCTGGCTTCGATACCACCTAAAACAATAGGTACTTCTTTGTAAGCTTCACGACAACGCTGAGAGTAAACCAAAGTCGCGCGGTCTGGGCGTTTGCCACCTTCGTTATTTGGTGTGTACGCGTCATCGTGACGAAGTTTTTTATCCGCGGTGTAACGGTTGATCATGGAGTCCATGTTACCCGCAGTGATCCCGAAGAACAGATTTGGCTTACCAAGTTGCATGAACGCATCTTTATTTTGCCATTCTGGTTGAGCAATGATACCGACACGGAAACCTTGTGCTTCTAGCAGGCGGCCAATGATAGCCATACCAAAGCTTGGGTGATCCACATAAGCGTCACCGGTTACAATGATAATGTCACAGCTATCCCATCCTAGGGCATCCATTTCTTTGCGACTGGTCGGCAAGAAAGGTGCCGTACCAAAACACTCTGCCCAGTATTTTTTGTACTCATGAATAGGAGTGATGTTATTGGTCATATTTTGCTCTCTGTTCCAGGGAGCGCGAATTATAGCGATTTGATTATCAGGTATCTATAACAAACTCATCTATTCCAGCTTAGTTCATCGAGTTTTATTTGGTTTGTAAAAATATCAATGATCTATCGGCGATTTTCTGTCTAATTTCACCTTGAAAGCCTCATGGTTATAGATCGGTTCATGAAAAATGTCGCAATCTTAATACAAAGCATAAGCAATGGTGTGCTTATGTGGGGTAAAGCCTATAATCAAATTAGTGCATATTAAATGCAAAAGGCTGAGCTGCTCTGGAAATAGTTCTAAGTCGATAGGCTTATCGTTGACACAATCCATCTATAAAGAGGATCGGCAGGTCCCAACTGGAATGTCGCGAATTGACTGTGAATTTTGAGCCTTGGGCTAATTACAAAAAAGGGGCTAGGGTATGAGTGAATCTACGACAACAGTGCATCCAAAAATGCAAACGACTTCCAGTCTAACTCCTGTTATAGAGTGGTCTTACGATATTGATACTCGCGAGTTCGAATGTGATCAGCAAGGAATGGCAAAGGCATTTGGGATAAGTACGCCAGTAACCAGCCTAAATAACTTGTTTGATCATATGCTGATGGGGCAACAAGAAACGCTAAAACAACGAATTCTAGAAGTGGAACTCTTTGGCGGACGGGGGCGGTTTTCTTGTTGCATGATGCTAAAAAACGTTAACTTAGTGCACGTTACTATTAGTTTTGAAAGGCTCAATAAGCGCATTATCCAAGGCACTATCATTCCACAATTAACAATCACTGGTTGCGAGGAGTTAGCGAAAATCCTCGAAACGATTTTTGATTTGCCAAATGTAGGCGTTTTAGTTGCCGATGAAGATACGCGCATCTTAGGTTGTAACCGTGCCTTTGAGTTACAAATGGGCTATCAAAACCGAGATCTGGTTGGGCTTAAAACTCATATATTCAGTACCTCTCACCATAGCCAAGCGTTTTATGAGCAGCTGTGGCAGCAAATTAATGATGAAGGATGTTGGTGTGGTAACTTGCTGAGCAAAACAGCAAATGGTAGCAACCAAGCTCATCATCTTTGTATTTACCGACTTACGTTTCACTCTGGACGAATTCTTTATCTCGGATTTTCTACGGATATTTCTGCTTCGTTGTTGTGGATGAAAAATCGTTGTGAACAACAGCATGATTGGGCTGCCTTTTTACCAACGAGGAAAGAATTTGAACTCCAATTAGCTAACTTAGCGAATGAAAGCAGAAATAAAGAACTCAACATTGTTATGACACTCAGACCCAAGTTTTCGGAGAGATACTTGCTTGAACAGCAATTAGGTTTTGCAGATTTTATTATGCGAAGTCGCTACACCAGTATTGCGGGGCAGTTATCTCGGGATGTGTTTGTCGTATGCTTGCAGACCCCTCATTGTCAATGGTTGAGCCCGGTTCGTTTGATCCAAATTGCCATGAAAGGGTTCTTTAATGAGCTTAGAAATGAAATGGGCACAAAAATGCATGCCACTATCGTTAAAGGCCAAACTGGTGTGTCAATCCTTGGCTATGATACGAACCGACCAAGACAAGCGCTAGCACATGCAGCGCAAGCGATGTTGTCCTCTATTTCCGGTGAAGGCAGCTATTTCAACTTTTACGACAGTGAACTTCACTCTGAATTAGTGAAGCGCCAACATCTCGAGGCGTTTTTGGAGGCGCAAATAGAGAGTGGGCTAGTGGACGTTTACTTTCAACCGATTATCGACGTTCAAACCGGAAGCGTGGTTAAGTTCGAGGCTCTCGCACGCTTCTATGATGAAAATGATGCGTATTGTACGCAAAAGATGATCGCTATTATTGAAGATCTAGAACTCATAGCGGCACTTGATGATGTGGTCTGCCAAGCTGCGTTGAAGCACTTTCCGCGCTTACAAGAAATTTATGGCGAGGAAGTGGGCGTGACCATCAATCGCTCCCTCAATACGAAATTGGATTCTCTTCAGATCCTTCAGCGGTCGCATGATTTGATTAAAGCCAGTGGTGTAGACCCTAAGCGAGTAACTATCGAGCTAACAGAAACCGCGTATTTTGAACAAGATGAGGAGCATACTCGAGCTCTAGAGGAAGTGCGGAAAGAGGGCATTGAGATCGCGATTGATGACTTCGGTACTGGGTATTCTTCTTTTTCTTATCTAGAAAAAGGGCAGTTTGATTTACTGAAAATAGACCGAAAATTCGTCAAGAACATTCATAAAGGGAGCACCAGCTATAACATTGTTAAAATGGTCACCGAGCTTGCACAGCAAATGAATGTAAAAGTGGTTGCTGAAGGCGTGGAATCTAAGCAAGAACTTCAAGTATTGGCAGAAATCGGTGTCGATTACATGCAGGGCTTTCTATTTTCTGCTGCCGTGCCTGTCGATTTGATGGATAAAGCGGACAGTTATGAGCATCTGTTCTCTGACATCGCGATTGAGTCTAAGCAAAGTGATGTGTTGCAATCTGTGAGCCATGAACAAGTCAGGTCTATGGACCCTGGAGAACCGCTCTCCTTGGCAGTGGAGTACATGAATTTGAATCCAAGCTCGCCTTTAGTTGTTCTCAATGAAAATCGTTGTGTTGGGTTAATTACGAAAGAGACGGTGAATTTACACCTAACGCCTTCGATGGGAACAGAGCGAGAAACTGAACGAGAAAGCCGAATTTGGAAACGTCCTGTTAATCAGATAATGAGCACCGAATTTGTGTTGGTTGATGAGGATTTACCTGTCTCTGTTATTCGAGAGTTGGTTAAAACCGGCATCCGTTTCCCTTGGGTACTGTGTAATACCAAAGAAGAGTACCGTGGAGTTTTAACGCAGGAAGATGCGTTGAAGTATCTTGCTTCTCTGTGAATAAAATTGTCTTACCGTTTTAGCTCATTTGGGGGCCGACTTTCGGTGGTTTGGCGATAGTTGATTTGATATTATCGCCCCCCAAAATGACTTTTGAGCGTGCATTCAACATGATTCAACAATTGCTGGTTACTTTCCCTCCGATGCTATTTGGCGCACAAGCGCTACTGACTTTGCTTCTAATCAAGGGCGATATTTGTCCTGGTCAGCGAGGACGTCTTCATAAAATGTTGCCTGCAGTAGCTGTATTGTGGCTCGCTGTTGCGTCACTTCGCATTGAAGCATTTATGATCGTGTTTGCTATTTTCTACTTCTATTCTCAGGTTCAAACCAAGAAAACGCGTGAAAAAGGGCCACTATGGGCGATGCATTTAGCGAATGGTTTGGCCTTTGCGTATGTAAGTATTCAGGTATTTGAGCAATCAAGCTGGCCAGCATCGATAGCGATGGCGCTAATGATATTTTTCCTTGGGGCGTCATTTTCTCAATTGCTACTTACGATAGCTCGCAGCAGGTTACAGGCATTTCACCGCATTTTACCAGTTACTGGCATTGTGTCTGGAATGCTATTAGTCATCGCAACGTTGTTTGCTTCTTACCAGTTAAATGAAGCCACACTAAACGCTGCGACACAGCCGATCTTGCTGTCTTTAGCTATGCTAATTTCTTCAATTATTGTGTGGTGTTGGCATATTTTTACGCATAAGAAACCAGAAAAGGTGCAACTGAGCGTTGCCTTGTTTCTAGCACTCGCGTCGATGACGAGCCTGCAAGGTTTATTCTCTCTCGCGGCTTAACCTCTATTCTAAAGACAAAGCTAGACAGCTTATATCCAAGTGCTTTCTTGGTGCTTGGGTATAAGGTGATCACGTTTTAGATCGCACTCACTTTAAATTCGCGTGATTACTACTACGCTTGTTTATATACCTTGTCGAAGAGGAGAGTCGCGATGGATTTAAGCAATGTAGGTAATCTGGACAGCACTATTTTGCTAGGTATCGTCAACGAAAAGCTACGTTTAGAGTGCGACAGTTTTGACGAGTTAGTATCAGTGTATGAGATGGATGTAGAGTCTGTAGTCGGCAAGCTTGATATGCTCGGTTATCAGTACGATCCATTGACTAACCAATTTAAAGCATATCAACGCTAAGCCTTTCATAACCCAAATCTTTTAAGCCACCTTGATTCCGTCAAGGTGGCTTTTACATTGTAGCCTCGCGGTTGCGAAAAAAGCTTGTAAGTAACGCTTCTCTTTCTCTGAGTGACGCGTTGCTGCAAACAAGCGACGCCATAAGCCTTGGCCGAAAGGTTTACTGGTAATAAGACCTTGGCGAGAAAATTCAGAAATCGCCCAATTGGGTAGTGCCGCCACCCCTAATCCAGCAGAGACCATCTGAACTAGCATGAGAGTATTGTCGGCTTGCTTCCATTTCGCAGGTTCTATTCCTGCTGGCTGAAGAAAGTGTTTTACGACGTCTAGCCTTTGTTTTTGAACCGGATAAGAGAGCATGGTTTGATCTGCGAGATCTTGCGGATCAATAATTTCTTTTTCCGCCAATGGGTGGTTGGTTGCGGTAATTAAACGCATTTCAAAGTCGAATAGAGGCTCGTAGTGGACTTCAGATCGAGGTTGGATATCGGAAGTAATAACGAGATCGAGTTCGCCTGCCAATAGAGCAGGGAGTGGTTCAAAGCCAAAACCAGAGGAAAAGTCCAATGTTACGCTAGGCCAAGCAAGTTGGTACTCCCTAAGTGCAGGCATTAGCCATTGGAAGCAAGAGTGACATTCAATGGCCATATGTAATCGGCCATTGACGTCCTCTTTCAAGCTCGCTAAATCATTTTCTGCTCTTGCGAGTTTCGGAAGGATATCTTCTGCAAGACGCAATAGGATTTCTCCCTCTGAAGTGAACTTCACCGGACGAGTCTTTCTCAGGAACAGTTGCCCTCCAATTCGCGCCTCCAAATCTTTGATCTGATGAGACAGTGCCGACTGAGTGAGATGCAAAGCGGTCGCTGTCGCCGTTAGAGAGCCAGTGTCTCGAAGCGAAGTGAGTGTCCGCAAATGTTTTAGCTCTATCATGAATTCCTTTCATCCTTTGTTGCTCGCTATGAACAGAATAGCAATCGTGTAAATAACTTAACGACAAAAAATGGATATGTAAACGTCTAGACGTCTATTTGTTGTTTTTATTTGCGAATCATGTCGCTTCATGATGAATTTTTTTAATAAACAAGTTGAATAAATGGACGTTGTTCTAATATCAGATGAGAGCGATAGTTTAGCCATCCAGACATCTCATTCTTTACCGAAAGATGCTCTGATCCAAACAAATTGAACAAAATTGAGAAAGGAATAGGGACATGGCGACAACGACTCACATACTAGGTTATCCACGCATTGGTGAAAAAAGAGAATTAAAATTCGCTCAGGAGAAATACTGGCGAGGAGAAATTGATCAAGCTGAGCTTAAAAAGGTTGGGGCAGATCTACGCGCCAAAAACTGGCAAACACAAACGGATGCTGGTCTGAGTTTTGCCACCGCTGGCGACTTCGCTTGGTACGATCATGTACTGACGACCACGTTGCTATTGGGTCATGTGCCAAAGCGTCACGCTGATGGTTTCCCTAACCTGGATACGTTGTTCAAAGTGGGTCGCGGTCAATCTCAGGCGGGTTGCAGCTGTGCGGGCGCTGCGGCATCGGATATGACCAAATGGTTCAACACAAACTACCATTACATTGTCCCTGAATTCAGCAAGGACGATACGTTTGAAGTGAGCTGGCCGCAACTGTTTGAAGAAGTCAACGAAGCGCTTCAAGCTGGCCACCAAGTGAAGCCTGTTTTGCTTGGTCCAGTCAGTTACCTTTACTTGGGCAAAGAGGTCGAAGAAGGGTTTGACCGCTTAACCCTGCTACCACGCTTACTTACTGCTTACCAAGCTATTTTGGCAAAGCTAGCAAGTCAAGGTGTTGAGTGGGTTCAGATTGATGAGCCAATTTTGTCACTGGAGCTAGAAAGCAAATGGGCTGATTCGTTTAAGCTAGCCTACCAAGTGATTCGAAGCGATGTAAAAGTGCTGCTAACGACGTACTTTGACTCCGTAAGCGATACGCTAGACAAAATTGTAGAGCTACCGGTGGATGGTTTGCATATCGATTTATCTGCCGCCCCTCAGCAGCTTGACGATGTGGTTGCCAAGTTACCGGAGGGGTGGGTGCTTTCTGCTGGCGTTGTGAATGGTCGTAACGTGTGGCGTTCGGATTTAAGTGCTCAACTCGAGCGTCTACAGCCAGTCAAAGAGAAACTGGGCGACAAACTTTGGGTTGCCAGTTCATGTTCTCTGCTACATAGCCCTGTTGATTTAGCACTGGAAACAGAACTGAGCGAAGAAGTAAAAAGTTGGTTTGCCTTTGCAAAACAAAAAGTGGCAGAAGTCGCCTTGCTTGGCCGAGCGCTCGATGGTGATCAAAATGCGATTCTCGCTTGTGATACCTATAGCCAGCCAATCAAAGCGCGCAAGACAGCAACACATGTGAATAAACCTCAAGTACAAGCGCGTTTAAACCACATTACCGCGTCACTTGCCGAGCGCAGCGTACCTTATGCAGAGCGTGCTGCGCATCAAGCTGAAGTATTGGGCTTGCCTTTGTTGCCAACAACGACAATCGGCTCTTTTCCTCAAACGGGTGAAATCCGGGTGCAGCGCAGCGCTTATCGTACAGGTCAGTTATCTGAGTCTGAATATATCCAAGCACTTAAAGGACATATTGCTGACGCAGTAAAACGTCAAGAGGCGCTCGACCTAGATGTGCTTGTTCATGGTGAAGCAGAGCGTAACGACATGGTGGAATACTTCGCTGAGAACTTGGCGGGTTTTCAAACGACCAAATTTGGTTGGGTACAGAGTTATGGTTCTCGCTGTGTGAAACCTGCCATTGTAGTTGCTGACATTGAACGTGAAAAACCGATCACAGTTGAATGGTCGACGTACGCACAATCGCTAACCAGCAAACAGATGAAAGGCATGTTGACTGGACCAGTAACGATTTTATGTTGGACGTTCCCACGGGAAGACATCACACGTCAAGAAATTGCGCAGCAACTTGCTTTGGCACTACGTGATGAGGTGTCTGACCTGCAAGATGCAGGCATCAATATCATTCAAATTGACGAGCCAGCCATTCGAGAAGGTTTACCACTCAAAAAACGCGATCACAAAGCGTACTTAGAATGGGCCGTAAATGCGTTTAAGGTCTCTGCGGCAAGTGCAAAACCAGAAACTCAGATTCACACTCATATGTGTTACAGCGAGTTCAATGAAATCATTGATTCGGTTGCGGCACTCGATGCGGACGTCATTACCATTGAAACATCTCGCTCAAATATGGAGCTGCTGAAAGCATTTGAAGAGTTCAATTACCCGAACGAAATTGGCCCTGGTGTTTATGACATTCACTCACCAAACATTCCTACGGAAGAATGGATTGAAGGTTTAATCAAGAAAGCGGCAGAAAAAATTCCGGCTCAACGTTTGTGGGTAAACCCAGATTGTGGTCTGAAAACACGAAACTGGAAGGAGACAGAAGCCGCATTGGCAAATCTGGTTTCAGCGGCGAAGAAGCTCCGTGCTGAGCTGGCATAACACATCGTTACAGCAAATAAAAACGGAGACTGTGGTCTCCGTTTTTCTATTCTTAATTGTTAACTTTCGTTTTCAGATTATCCAATAATAGCGAATCATCGTCTCATGCCGAAAGCAACAAAAATTACTGTAGCTACTTCACCTGAGTACAAGTCTGTGCGGAAACCAACTCATCTGCCATCAACTGACCGCGAGAATTACGTACTTTAATACGATACATCAAGCCCATATCAATTTGCTTGCGAACTTCTGGGTTGCTGCAGTAGGTATAGATACTGGTATTCAGTACTTGATTTAACGGCTTTGCACCGAGTGCGCCATCGTTATAAATCATCATCATCTCTACAACATTTTTGTTGGATGAGACACGCATTATTTGCAGTGGACCGTACTCTAAAGGGAGGCCCGCTGACAAGACTCCTGCTCGGTTTGATGCCATAAGCTCAAGTTGGCGCTGATTATCATCGGTTGATGAACAGCCAGCCAGAGCACCAAATACCAAGAAAAGACACAGTAATTTTTTCATAAATTAAAACACTTTTTTGAACGGTTTCACGATTACATTATCGTAAACACCAGCCGCTACGTAAGGATCGGCTTCTGCCCACGCTTTAGCATCCTCTAGAGAGGTGAATTCAGCGATGACAGTTGAGCCCGTAAATCCAGCTTCACCAGGATTGTCAGAATCTATCGCAGGCATCGGACCAGCTGTAAGAAGGCGACCTTCGTCTTGTAGCTTTTGTAAGCGATCCAAGTGTTGTGGGCGAACGCTCATGCGTTTTTCCAACGAGTTCTCAACGTCCTGTGAAAAGATGACATACCACATAGCATAGTTCCTTAATTGGTAGGGTAAAGTGTTAATTTAACGCCTTTTTTGTGTCTCTCACAAGTGAACAACAGAAAATGTGAGATCCTTTCTAACTGTTAGCGTTGTAGGTTGACTAATTCTGAACCGGACGTGGTTTACCTTCACTGTCAATGGCTACGTAGTTGAAGGTCGCATCACAAACCATGAAGCGTTCGCCAACACCGTGAGCTTTGACGGGTTTGACCCATACTTCCAAATCGACACTCATGGATGTGCGGCCGATCTTAGTGCATTCGCCGTAGCAGCATACGACATCGCCCACACCAACAGGTTTTTTGAACGTAATGCTTGATACCGAAACGGTGACAACGCGACCACAAGAGATCTCTTTTGCCAGAATCGCGCCTGCTAAGTCGAGCTGAGACATTATCCAACCGCCAAAAATATCGCCATTGGCGTTTGTATCTGCAGGCATTGCAAGGGTACGAAGCAGCATTTGACCTTTCGGAGAGCTAATTTCTTGACTCATTGTGACATCCTAAATCTTAAAGGCGCTCAAACTAAGCGCCAACATAGTAAATACCTAGAACCAAAGGTCCTTAAAAAACCGCAGATACCGGACCAGAGAAAGTTGGTTTACAGCAGCAAGAATGGTCTGAAAACGGTACGTTGTTTGAGCGGTTTACTGATACATGGAGCAAAACAGCGACCCTAAGGTCGCTGTGAAGTCGCGGATTATAGCAAAACTGAGTTTTTAATCATCAGTGGACACATCGGATGAGTTATTTTTTTGTTCTTTTGGCATGTGTTTATAAATGTAAAAGCCAGTCACAATCATGTAGGCAAATGTCGCGATCAACATTCCAAATACTTTGAAGTTAACCCAAACATCCAACGGCAATTCGTAAGCAATATAAATATTTAGGCCAGCGAAGAATGAGAAGAAGCCAACCCAAGCCCAGTTAATCTTTGCCCAAACAGCGTCAGGTAACGTAATTTCCTTGCCTAGCATACCTTTGATAGCTGATTTTCCCAATGCGTGGCTCACTGCTAAGCCAATCGCCAGAATCGCGTAAATGATGGTGACTTTCCACTTTATAAAATTGTCGTCGTGGAAGAAAAGGGTCATGCCGCCGAAGATAGTGACGATAACAAATGTTATTAGCTGCATCTTTTCGACTTTCTTATACAGCGCGTAGGTGACGACAAGTTGAATGGCTGTTGCTACGATCAGTGCACCTGTCGCCACGTAGATGTCGTACAGCTTGTATAAAGCGAAGAAAACGATGAGTGGTATAAAGTCTAGGATCTGCTTCATGATGGCAAAATCTACCTAATTATTGAATTGAAGACAGTCTAACGGAATCTGACAAGATGTGAATACTGAGGAAGTTAAGGTAAGAATAGTAACGCTTAGTATATCGTACAGCCCGCAAGCTTCTTCCACGTCGAAACAGCAAATGGAAGGAATAAAAATTGCCGCGTGAAGCGGCAATAGAGTTGAGAGTTTTAAACCTTAAGCCACACGTTGATATTGGGAAATAAGCGTTTTTACATCTTCTAAATAGCCTTCCCGCAGTAAGTTATCGACCGTTGCTTCTAGCTCTTCGAGAGACATCGTGAAGCAAGTGGATTTACCAGTCATCAGGGTCAGATATTGATGATACTCTTCTTCTGTATAGTGGCCTAAGCGATCAAGTAACAGTGTTTTGATTCCATGATGAATCAAGCCGTAGTATGTATGTCGATGAAGTAACATGGCGATCTCCTTATCAAGCTCATACGCTACTCATTTGCAGCCTGCTTGACCTTCTGGATAATTCGATTTACTCCAATAATGCACATCTAGTGCCAATTCTATATTTGCAAATTAAAAAGTGTTGGAAGGTGCAAAATTCTCGTTCTGTAACCATCTTTGGATGACGACTTGAAGTGCATTTAACGTGGTGGGCTTTTCGAGTCTGTCATCCATGAGTTTCGAAATTAGCTCCAACTCTCTAGCTCCAGACTCACCAGATAATGCAATGATTGGAACGGAGGATGTGATTTGCTTAATCCGTTGGCTGGCGTCAAATCCATTCATTACCGGCATTTGGACATCCATAAGAACGAGATCAATCTTGTGAGAGTGGAATAGTTCTAACGCAGAGGCTCCATTATTTGCTTGTAAGCTGTTGACTCCCAGCCTTTTTAAATACATCTGTACCAAGGTGCGTTGCACCTCTTTGTCATCAACAATGAGCACTGTTGGTGCATCTTTAGATACTTGTACGTGTTGAGCTGAATGATTTTCAGAATGTGATGCAGTTGCTTTCCAGCTATCAAAGTCCGGTGCCCTTAATGTCTCTGGTTTTGGTGCGTTTGGTACGACTGGGAAATACAAGTAGAATTCTGTGAACTCGTTCAATTCAGACTGGCACTCTATTCGTCCTCCGAATGAGCGCATAACACGTTGGCAATAGCCCAAACCTAAGCCACTGCCTCCGCTTTTTTGATACGAGAAAAAGTCATCAAATATCTTGTGTAAGATACTGCTATCTATACCTGGCCCACTATCTCGGAAGATCAGAATGTTTTCGTAAGCCCCCGTCTGGGTACGAATCTCAATTTGACTGTCGGGATAAGAATCAAAATAGTAGATAGCGTTACGAATCAAATTGAAAATGACAAAGTTAAACAGGGTCTCATTTAACTTCGCGACAAAATCGTGTGCCTGTGGCAGGTTAATTCTCTCTATTATTTGATCGTTTTCAAAACCATAACGGCTTACTGCTTGGTCGATGGCTTTATGTATGGAAGTGAGAGCTAAAGGCTCATACTCTGGTGAACTGTCGCTAACTTCTCGTAAAATAATATCGATAAGTTGTCGACCGCGTTGTATAGCGGCTTCACCTTTATCAATTTCTCTTTTTAGCGTATCCAGTGAGGCGTTTGACTCTATATGCTGTTTTAAAGCTTCAAATTGTAATTGTACTTGAGCGAGAGGGTTACGCATTTCATGTGCAATGGAGTTAGCCAGCGCACGGCTTTGGCGTACCTTTCTATCGGCTTCTATGGTGCTCTGGATGCGAACTAATAACGTTTGCAGAGCTGAGATTTCTTCATTAGAAAACAGCTTATTATCTATTTTATGTGAAGAAATCAGCAAGTGAGTAACAGACTTTCCACGACCGAAGAGAGGCATAACGAGCGCAGTATTGCTTGAGCTCATACGCTCGTAGAGCTTTCTCATAGACCCTTTAGAAGAGGAGGCATAATCAATTTCTTCAGACAACTCATCAAGCACGAGAACTGACTTGCTTGACGGCAGGTACTCTTCGTAAAACGTTTCTGTGTAATTGCTAGTGACTAGCTGTAGCTTGTTGTTTGGTATGTTAAGTAACGATGCCAACTGACGCATAGCATCATCTATTGAGCGTTTAAACTCTTCCTCTAACCCAAGGATTTGCTGAACGGGAGTGTGTCGTTTCCCATAAATAAAATACGAAGCGAAACGACTGACTCGCTTAAAAAGCAAGTGCCAAGTGATACCGATAAGCGCGCATAAAGGTACCGCAACAAGCCATTGGTTATCTTCAGAGATAGGAATAAATATCGCCCCTAGCGGCAGAACAAAAATGGCGCAGACTAAGAGCGCGCTTACCGTTAAGTACGTGAGATATTTAGCGCTGTAGAAGCGAGAGGTAAGTAGGGCATAGCCCACAAACAACATTTCGCTGATTGAAAGTGCTGGTGGTAACCAAGTTAGGGAGAAGTCGCCAAGGAAATACGTCATTCCAAGGTGTATCACTGCCGTAGATAACATGAATACCAAAATGCCAGCGATCATATAGTTGCTTTTTGCTAGCGTGAGCTTGCTGCTGTTAGCGCGCATGGCAATCAAGTTAAGCAGCGTTAGTACCACGAAAGCTAGCAAACTAATGAAAAAATATGAGGTATGTGGGCCAAATTCAATGACGAACTGGCTTGGACCACTAATGGTGACATTTTCGACAGTAAGATTCGGCACTAAGTTGATGTACAGTGAATACGTTGCTAGTGCGACAAAGACGACTTTTTGCCAGACTTTGACCGCTGTTTTTTTAACATCTGCGGTTAACTGGCAAGAAAAATAGAATGCAAACGCAAAGGCGAAAAAAGACGCTAAGTTCGCTAACTTAGCCATAAAAATGCCACCAACAGAGCCTAATTCTGGCAATAAATCGGTATGGAAATAGGCGTTGCTGCTTATCCAAACAATGATACAGCTGGAATAAGCGATGTAAGGCGCGTGATGCGAGCCTAAGATTGATTCACTCTTCTGTTTTAGGCGATAGCAGTAATACAGTAGCCAAGCGAATACTATTAGTACAGTCGCGTACAATGCCATTGCTTTTGGGTAAAAGAGACCGTGCAAATGAACATCAAGCATGCTCATTTACCTTTTTATCCATTCTTTTTGTTCGTACGCAATGTTTGTAGTCGCGAAATTGTATGTCTTGAAATGCTTCAACCATCATACCTAAATTCCAGAAACCGCGGTATGTCTTGGTACCGTCACCGTTAATGTCGCGGTATCCTGAGTGAAAGTAGGCACTTAAATCAATAGATTGATAGAAATTTAACATAAATACTTGCTCAATAATGGTAAAGCCGAGCTTATAGCCTGCTTTATAGAGCTCGCTCATCATAGTTTTTTGCGCCAGATACAAAAAATACAGCTTTTGTTGAATGTTGCCTCCCACCGTAAGACGCAGTACTTCGCAAACCGCTTCAGTGTTCTTTACACGAGATTGAAACTGAGCATCAAACTCAATAAGAGTGTGCTCATGAGTTAGAGCACGACACTCCAAAATACCCAGTTGATTGAGAACACTGTACCCATGATTAGGAAAGCAAAACTGCCATTGTTCGTTACTAAACTGTGGTGAGTAACTAAGCCAGTTATTTCGTTGATGCCAGCTTTGCACTAAAGCGGAGGAGACCATGATTGGTGAAGATGACGATTTGAGCAAGAGGGCAAAGTGCTGCCCTTTTTGCGAGAGTGATAAAAGAGGCAAGATTTCAAACCATTGTTCAGTTTGGACGAAAAGCTCAAGATTACTCAGTGTGATCGCTTCGGAAATCGGCATTAACGCTGCATGATTTGGCAGCATTACCTCAAGAGCGCAATCTGCGATATCTTCAATTAACACGCTAGTATAGCTGTGGTCGTCAAACGGAAGCGGAGTAGGAATCGCAGCTTCGTTTGAAGGATATTTTTGCTTGATTGCTTCGATCTCGCATTGACACCAGAAAACCATCCAATGCGGGTAACAATCTGCGGCAAGTTGTTCAAGTAAACGAATCTCTTTGGAGAAACCTGTCGGATACTGTTGCACTAAATCTCGATAATCCATTAACTCAAATAGTGCAGAAAGACTTTTTGATGCGTGTTTAGGAAAGAGAGATTTAAGCAGTTTTATTCGATACAGAGCAACCTGTTGAAAAAGAGCATCTCGTTTTTGTTTCGTTAGGGTAAGAATAACTGAGTCAACCAGGGCCTGCTGCTTTGATTCGATCGGCAAATTTATTTTGGTGAGATATTCCAAAGATTGCTCAAGACTCATGATATAACCTAGCTCTAACGTTTTGTTATATTTTGTAATGGTTTATATCATTTTGAAAAATTTATGCCATCGGTTTCTATTTGTATAGTTACGTAATGCAAGAAAAGACAAAAAAACCGCTCATTATGAGCGGTTTTTGGTCTATTCAAGAAAGGGTTAGGCTTCTTGCTTTTTTAGCTCAGCTTCTGCCGTTTCTTCTTCAATTAGCGCATCAACGATAACTGCACATGCAGCATCACCTGTGATGTTCAGTGCTGTACGAATCATATCGAAAATACGGTCAAGAGCGAATAGCAGCGGTAGACCTTCAATTGGAATACCAGCGGCAAGAAGCACGGCAACCACTAGGAAAGAAGGGCCAGGAACACCTGCTTGACCAACCGCACCCAATGTAGACGTTACGATAATTGCAATGTAAGCGCCCATGCCTAGATCGATATTGAACAGTTGAGCAAAGAAGATAGCAACCAAGCCATAGTAAATCGCATTACCTGACATGTTGATCGTTGCGCCTAGAGGCAGAACAAATGATGCAGTTGAATTTTTTACGCCCAGCTCTTTTTCACAGGTGTCCATTGTGACAGGCAGTGTTGCCATAGAAGACGCTGTTGAAAGTGCAACTGCTTGCGGTTTCTTCATTGAAGACAGGAATTTCTTCGCAGATGTCTTCGTGAAAACATGCACCATTGCTGGGTAAACAACGAAACCGAAGATTAGGATGGCGGCAACGTAAACAACGAACAGTTTAAACACCACCATTAGCGCACCAAAACCGAACGTACCGACGGCTTCTGCCATCAGACCAAATACACCGATAGGTGCAATGATCATTACTTTGTTGATCATCCAAACCATTGCGTCAACGATGCAGTTAACACCATTGATGATTGGTTCACGACGCTCTTTTGCTTGCTTAGAAATCGCAATACCAAAGAACATACAGAAAACGAGGATCTGTAGGATGTTTGCTTCATTTAGTGATTGGAAAACGTTGGTTGGGATCATACCAGTGATGGTTGCCCAGAAAGTAGGTAGTTCACCTTTTGAAGCGTATTCTGCTGAGAACATGCCTTCAACGCCAGAGACGTCGATACCCATGCCTGGTTGGAATACTTCACCCATAAATAGTGCAAGCGCAACGGCTAGGGCGGATGTTAAACCAAAATAACCTAGAGTGACGATGCCAACTTTACCTGCTGACTGGCTGTTCCCAAGACCAGCGGCGCCAGAAATCAAGGCTACAGCGACCAAAGGAATAACCAACATTTTGATTAAGTTGATAAAGATAGCACCTAAAGGAGCGAACACTGTCGCATCATGACCCATCATGGCACCAACGGCTGTGCCCACGATCATTGCGATTACGACTTGTACGCCAATGTTGTTTAGCAAACTCTTTTCTTTTAACACTTCCATAACCTCTGTGCTAATAAAATGTAAAATCCTAAAATTACCCACTAACCATAAATGGATTTACGGATAATTATCTCGCCTTGCTTTTTACACTTATCGTTTACAATTGGCAATATGCAGCAAGGTATTATTGATGGATTAATCGATATTTTATTGACGAACGATAAAGTTTTGTCCAATAGCAAACGTTTGCTATTGATTTTTCTTATAAGGGTTACGCTTGGGATTGTTCAAGTTTATTTTTCTTTATTTGTTTTCTTTTTGTTAATTTTAACCGCTTTTGTATTTGCTATTGTAGTCAGAGTTTTTAGTGACTTGGGGTGATATTTATAACAATTCATCTCTTTCAAGCTCACACTTTTATTAATTTGCCTTCTGAAATGTTAATTGCTTTACATTCTTAGTCCAGATTGCGTTGTAAACATAATGTTAAATGATAATGACTGGTGAGAATCAAATGCTGACGATCCAGTGTTAGGGATAACTTGCTTAGTTAATGCTCCTGAGCTGATTAGACGAGAAAGACAAGTAAGAGGTGAAGAGACTATGATGAATCTTGCTGCTGCGTTACAAAGAAATGCTGCGAGTAAACCAGATAAAACGGCGTTGATATGTGGCGCTGAAAAGATAAGTTATGCGCAATTTGATGCGATCGCTGGCAAGATCGCAGCGTCTTTAATCAATAAAGGCGTAAAGCCAGGTGACCGCGTTGCGATTTCATGCCCAAACATTCCTTTTTTCGCGTTTGTTTATTATGCAATACAAAAAGCCGGCGCGGTTGCAGTCCCATTAAATGTGCTTTTGAAAGCGCGAGAAATTAAGTATCACTTAGAAGATTCAAAAGCGAAGTTTTATTTCTGCTTTGAAGGGACGAAAGAACTGCCAATGGCAAAAGAGGGTGTAAAAGCCTTTGAACAAGTCGATACATGCGAAGGCATAGTCGTATTGACTCAATCTCAAGATCAAAGCTATTGGAATGGTGTAATAACTCTCAATGCGTTTATAGCCGATGTCCAACCGTTGCCGGATTATATACCGCGTAATGCGGATGATACTTGTGTGATTTTGTATACATCAGGCACGACAGGCTTACCAAAAGGCGCTGAGCTGACTCAGCAGAACATCATAATGAACGCTCTGGTGGCACAAAACATTATGGGCAGCCAGGCCGATGATATTCACTTAGTAACTTTGCCTTTATTTCATACATTTGGTCAAACCGTCCACTTAAATGCTAGTGTTTTGGGCGGGGCAACATTGGTGTTAGTGCCTAGGTTTGAGCCTAAACATGTTCTTGAGCTGGTGGAAAAACATAGGGTGACGATATTTGCTGGTGTGCCAACGATGTACATCGGTCTGCTTCATGTGCAGCATCAATTTGATACCTCGTCATTGCGTGTTGCAGTAAGCGGTGGTGCGCCATTGCCAACCGAAATCTTTCGAACCTTTGAAGAAACATTTAATGTGCCGATCTTAGAAGGATACGGGTTATCGGAGACAAGTCCTATTGCATGTTTTAATCATTTGGATCAGGAGCGCATACCAGGCTCGGTAGGTCAACCGGTTCAAGGTGTCGAAGTAAAAGTTATCGATATTGAAGGTAATGCACTACCGATAGGCGAAGAAGGTGAGATTGTTGTGCGTGGTCATAATGTTATGAAGGGATATCTTGACCGCCCAGAAGTTACTGAATCTGCGCTACAAAATGGTTGGTTCCATACTGGTGATGTGGGCCGCTTTGACAGTTCAGGTAATTTATTTATTGTCGATAGAATGAAAGATCTGATCATTCGAGGTGGATTTAATGTTTATCCCAGAGAAATTGAAGAAGTTTTCATGACTCATCCTGCAGTTTCAATGGTAGCGGTGATAGGGATTCCAAATGAAGAGTATGGCGAAGAGATAAAAGCCTACGTTGTACTTAAACCAAAAGAATACATTGACGCCGATTCATTACAAAAGTGGGGTAAAGAGCAATTAGCCTCGTTTAAATATCCTCGTTATGTCGAAATTCGTGAACACCTCCCGATGAGTGCGACAGGAAAGATTTTGAAACGTGAGTTGAAATCTGAATTGAATATAGCTTAGTCAATTCAATGGTTTTTGTGTCACAGCGCCACTTGCCTAAGTGCAAATGGTGTTGTGCTCTTGACCAATTAGATGCATAAGGTTTTTAGCTATCGTTAGACAATACTTACCGTTTGTTGAATGGATCTATTGCTCGAGTTCTTTAAAGTATTCTTCTAAGCGTTTCGGGTTGGTAATGGTTACTGAGCCATAGTTTAGCTCTAGCATCCCAATACTTTCTAATCGTTTTAGTATCTTGTGTACGCTCTGACGAGTTAGCCCCATCATGTTAGCGATATGTTCTCTTGTTACCCTGACAACGCATGGTCGAGTATCGATCGCTTGATTAAGTTGGTATTCAGCAAGCAGCAGCAACCTTTTGGCGACTCGTTCTTCAATTCCTCTAATCGCGTCATCTTCGATAACAGAAATAGCAGACCATAAACGGCGGCTAAGTAAGTCGAGTATAGTGGGGTAACTTTGAGGGTATTTGGCGAGTAACTGGCGAAATTTATCTCCAGGAAGCTCCATTACAGTCACGTCCGAATGCGCGGTCGCACCAAAAATACGAGGCATACCGGGAGAAAAAACATTGTCTCCAAACCAGCCACCAGCTTCGAAAATCATCAGTGTGACTTCTTTGCCTTTTGAACTAATTGAGTTCACTCTCACTGCACCTTGAGCTATGACCATAAGAGAAGATTGAAGCGCACCTTTATTGCAAATCAGTGCTTTTTCGTCGAAGCAGCGAACCTTAGTCATTTGCGCTGCTTCACTAAGCCCTTTATCTGGCAGCCCTGATAGTACAGGACATTTGGCTAGCAGTGTTTTGACTTCTTCCATGTAGCAACCTTACTGCACATTGCTTTATTGAGTTAGTTAAGTTACCCAAGCTTAACACTCTTTGAGTGCTCTGCTTGAGATAGATTTGGAAAGTGCGGGCGTTGAACAAAAAATGACGTGGTATAAACGCGATAGTAAGAAAACGCCCACTAAACATAATGTTAAGCGGGCGTTGTTGTGTCATATCAAACTGAAATTATTTTTGAGTGGCAGCTTTCATTGCAGAAACGAATTCACCTAGCTTGTCGAGCATAATTTGTGGCTGCTCAACGTTCGCTTCAATGATCTTCACGACAGCCGAACCGGAAATAGCCCCCGCCGCACCAGATTCTAGTGCTTGTTTCACCTGTGCTGGCTCTGAGATGCCAAAACCAAGTAGTGCTGGTGGCGCATCAAATTGGTTCAGTCTATCCAGCATATGACCTACAGGCATGTTTGCTTTGGTTTCTGCGCCAGTAACGCCTGCACGAGATAGTAGGTAAGTGTAGCCGCCACCTAACTCTGATACTTGCTTCAGTGTTTCGTCACTTGCCGTTGGTGGTGCGATGAAGATCGGGTGAATACCAAACTTCTCTGCAGCAGCAACGAACTCTGCACTTTCATTAGTTGGTACGTCTGCAATCAAAACAGAATCGATGCCTGCTTTTGCACAACGCTCATAGAAGTTTTCGATACCACGAGAGTAAACAAGGTTCGCGTACATCAGAAGGCCAATAGGTAGCTCTGGGTACTTAGCTCGGATCTTACCAATTTGTTCGAAGCAGATATCCGGTGTTGCGCCTGAATCTAGCGCACGAATGTTAGCGCCTTGGATGGTCGGGCCATCCGCAAGAGGATCTGAAAATGGAATACCAAGTTCAAGTGCATCTGCGCCAGACTCGACCAGTGTTTCCATGATTTTGTAAGACTGCTCGGCGTTTGGATCGCAAACCGTTACGAACGGTACAAATGCGCCTTGGTTCTTTTCGTTTAGGCGCGTAAACATCTTCTCATAACGGCTCATTAGATCGCTCCTTTTTCTTCTAGGATGGCATGTACAGTGAAGATATCTTTATCACCACGACCAGATAGGTTAACAACCAGCAATTGCTCTTTTTCTGGATTCTCACGTGCCATACGCAGAGCGTGTGCCACGGCGTGAGAAGATTCAAGTGCAGGGATGATGCCTTCATGACGTGCAATCTCTTGGAATGCTACTAGCGCTTCATCGTCTGTCACGTTGTCGTATTCAGCACGGCCAATTGCGTTTAGGTGTGCGTGTTGTGGACCAACTGAAGGGAAATCAAGACCAGCAGATACCGAGTAAGATTCTTCAACTTGACCGTTAGGATCTTGCATCAATGGCGCTTTCATACCGAAGAAGATGCCTGTTTTACCATGCTTAAGTGGTGCACCGTGCTGGTCAGTATCGATACCTTTACCTGCTGGCTCAACACCAATTAGGCGAACGCTTTCTTCTTCGATGAAGTCAGCAAACATACCAATCGCGTTTGAACCACCGCCCACACATGCGATAACCGCATCAGGAAGACGGCCTTCACGTGCCAAAATCTGATTCTTCGTTTCTTCACCAATCATGCGTTGGAAGTCACGCACGATCGTTGGGAATGGGTGAGGACCTGCCGCTGTACCTAGTAGGTAGTGCGCATCTTCATAAGTTGCAGACCAGTCGCGTAGCGCTTCGTTACATGCATCTTTAAGTGTCGCTGAACCCGAGTGGACAGGAATAACTTCTGCGCCCATAAGCTTCATACGGAATACGTTCGGGCTTTGACGTTCAACGTCTTTTGCACCCATGTAAACGCGACACTTAAGGCCAAGCAGCGCACACGCTAGTGCAGTTGCTACACCGTGTTGGCCTGCGCCTGTTTCTGCGATGATTTCGTTTTTACCCATGCGTTTTGCAAGCAGCGCTTGACCCAACACTTGGTTGGTCTTGTGCGCGCCACCGTGAAGTAGGTCTTCACGTTTTAGGTACAGTTTGGTTTTCGTACCTTTGGTTAGGTTACGAGTTAGAGTCAAAGCCGTTGGACGGCCCGCATACTCTTGAAGAAGCGTCATGAATTCGCTGCGGAATTCTGGATCTTCTTGCGCGTCGATAAACGCTTGCTCTAGTTGCTCCAGTGCTGGAACTAGAATTTGCGGAACGTACTGACCGCCGTATTCGCCAAAGTAGGCATTCAGTTTTGCCATCGTTATATTCCTTCTCGTATTTTTCGCTACGAATAGCTTTAAATTTTTTAGCTGATATCCAGCTTTAGTAGTTGCGAATAGCAGTGAATGCCGCGAGCAACTTCTGTGAATCTTTTTTGCCTGGTGCGCTTTCTACACCAGAGTTTAAATCTAATCCCAAGCAACCTAGTGTCGCTGCTTGTTGAGCATTTTCTGGCGACAGTCCGCCCGCTAGCATAATTTGACTTGGGTCGCCGATCAGTGACCAGTCGAACACTTGACCAGTTCCACCAGTTTGAGTGCCAACTTGCGCATCTAATAAATGGCGATCAATGTTGTCTGCTAGCAGTTCTGGCTTGGCATCAGTCACGCCGTAAGCTTTCCAAATTTCTACCGCTGCTGGTAGTTCGGCTTTGAGTTGGTTTACGTAAGCTTGGTCTTCTTGACCGTGCAGTTGCACCGCTTTTAAACCCAAAGAGGTGACGACAGAAGCAACAAAATCGATATCGTGATTTTGGAAAACGCCTACATAGTTCAGTGGAGCACCGCTCATGGTTAAGCGAGCACCCTCAAGGTCAACCGCACGCTTCGACTTCTCGACAAAAATCAGGCCACCAAATACTGCGCCAGATTGATACGCTTTTGCTGCGTCATCTGGATGCGTTAAGCCACACACTTTGTTTTCGCCTAACGTCACTTTACGTACAGCAAGTTCTAGGTTGTCTTCCGCCATCAGTGAACTACCAATCAAGAAGCCGTCTGCGTATTCCGCTAAATCACGAACTTGTTGATGGGTATAAATGCCAGATTCTGAGATTACTGTTGCGTTAGGAGCCAGTTCGCGAATTGTCGGTGCCAGTTCTTTAGTACGATTCAAATCAGTACTTAGGTCGCGAAGGTTACGGTTATTAATGCCGATAACGCGTGCGCCTAGCTTAACTGCACGATGAAGCTCTTCTTCGTTGCTGACTTCGGTCAGGATACCCATGTTCAGGCTGTGTGCTGCTTCTTCTAAGGCTTTATACTCTTCGTCATTCAGGACAGAAAGCATCAGTAGCACAGCATCAGCACTATAATGACGTGCTAGGTAAACTTGGTAGGTATCTACCATGAAGTCTTTGCACAGAACCGGTTGTTTGACTTGACCACGCACTTGAGGAAGAAAGTCAAAGTTACCTTGGAAGTACTTCTCGTCTGTTAGGACTGAAATTGCATCTGCGTGGTTGTTGTAAACCGATGCAATGTAATCCAAGTCGAAGTGATCACGAATCAAACCTTTAGAAGGAGATGCCTTCTTACATTCGGTGATGAATGCCGTCTTTTCGCCACTCAGAGCATCGTAGAAGCTGCGGTCCGATGGCAGCAAATCAGACTGAAATGTGCTTAGCGGTTGAGACACCTTACGGTCTGCTACCCACTGATATTTGTCGCGGACAATTTTCGCCAGTACTTCTGCCATTTCTGCTTCTTTCTTAGAAACGTGTTCAGACAGGTTGTCAGCTTGCTGAGTGTTGAAGTCAGTCATCTTCTTCAATTCCTTAAGCGTGTGCGGCAAGTTGTTGTACCAGTTGGTACGCCTTGCCTGAATTCATTGCCTCAATCGCTTGTTGCGTGTTGGCTTTTAAATCTTCGTGGCCGAATAGACGCATTAGCAGAGCAACGTTCACCGCCACTGCACCCAATTGTGCGTCTGTACCTTTACCCGTCAGAATATTGGTAATGATCGCTTTGTTTTCTTCAGGATCGCCACCTTTGATCGCTTCTAGCGGGTGCGCGTCTAGACCGAAGTCTGCAGGCGTTAGTTTGTATTCTGTGATCTTACCGTCTTTGATTTCGGCAACGGTTGTTTCACCGTGAATTGCTACTTCGTCCAAGCCACTGCCGTGAACTACAGCGGCGCGCTTCATACCCATTTGTAGCATGGTTTCTGCGATAGGACGAACCAGTTCTTCACTGTAAACGCCCATCAATTCGATGTTAGGACGAGCAGGGTTAATCAGTGGACCAAGGATGTTAAAGATGGTGCGTGTTTTCATGGTTTGACGCACTGGCATCGCATGGCGCACACCACCGTGGTACTGAGGTGCAAATAGGAAAGCAACACCGATCTCGTCTACCGCTTTGCGCGTATCTTCTGCGCTCATTGCTAGGTTAATACCAAATGAATCAAGAAGGTCAGAAGAACCCGATTTGCTTGAAACGCTGCGGTTGCCGTGTTTCGCCACTTTTAGACCACATGCTGCAGCAACAAACGCCGCAGTGGTTGAAATGTTGATGGTGTTGTGACCGTCGCCGCCAGTACCTACGATATCTGCGAAATCGTAATCTGGGCGAGGGAATGGGTTTGCGTTTGCCAACAGTGCTTTCGCTGCGCCTGCAATTTCATCCGGTGTCTCGCCTTTGATTTTTAGTGCAGTCAGTGCTGATGCCATCAAAGTTGGGTCTAGTTCCCCACGGATAATGATGTCGAATAGCTGTTGGCTCTCTTCCTGAGTAAGCGATTCTTGCTCGTACAGTTTGGTAATAATAGGGTTGATGATTGCTTCCATATTTCCTCTCCTAAATTTCTTATGTGCCAAGTGCTTTTTAAGCAGTGAGTGGGGTCGCTGAAGTTTGTTCTTCTAGTGCCCATTCAATGGCATTGGCCAACAGTGTTGCTCCGTAGGTCGTCATAATAGATTCCGGGTGGAACTGGAACCCGCAAACTTTATCTTCTTCATGTACAACAGACATTACCAAGTCATCCACTTCTGCTGTGATGGTTAGGTTCTCAGGAACCTTGGTCGCAACCAGCGAGTGGTAACGTGCAATCGCAAGTGGTGATGGTAGGTTTTGGTAAATCGCATGGTTTTGGTGCTCCATCATAGAGACCTTACCGTGAATGATTTCGCCCGCGCCAGCAACGGTGCCGCCGTATGCTTCAACAATCGCTTGGTGACCAAGACAAATACCGATCATCGGCACTTTGCCTTTCATACGTTGGATAAGCTCCGGCATTGAGCCTGCCTCTGACGGTGCTCCGGGGCCTGGTGATAGCAGGACCACTGGGTTTTCAAGCTCATTTACCGCTTGTTCAATGGTTTCTGCTGGGATGTTGTTTCGGTAAATCTTGACTGAGTGACCTAGCGAGCGGAATTGATCCACAAGGTTGTAGGTGAACGAGTCAAAGTTGTCGATAAAAATGATATTAGCCATCTCTGAACCCTATTCCTTATTGTGACTTATGCGCTGCTTGGATAGCAGAGATTACCGCTTGTGCTTTGCCGCGCGTTTCGTCTGCTTCCGCTTGTGGATCAGAGTCGAACACCACGCCTGCACCAGCTTGAACTTGAGCAATGCCGTTTTCTACGTAAGCTGAGCGAATGACGATACACGTGTCGAGTGTGCCTTCACCAGTTAGGTAACCAACCGCACCGCCGTAGCTACCGCGACGTGCGCCTTCCACATCGCGAATCAACTGCATTGCGCGAATCTTTGGTGCACCAGTGAGCGTGCCCATGTTCATACATGCTTGGTATGCGTGCAGCGCGTCTAGGTCTTCACGCAGTTGGCCAACCACACGAGATACCAAGTGCATTACGTGGCTGTAACGGTCGACTTTTAGAAGGTCTGCTACGTGGCGAGTGCCCGCTTGTGCAATACGAGCGACGTCGTTACGTGCTAAGTCAACCAACATCATGTGTTCTGCGTTTTCTTTCATGTCAGTACGCAGTTCAAGTTCGATGCGGCTATCCAAGTCGAAATCGATCTCGCCTTTAGGGCGTTTACCACGGCGACGTGTGCCTGCAATTGGGTAGATTTCAATTTGGTTGGTATCGGTTTCATACTTAAGCGCGCTTTCTGGTGATGCGCCAAACAGAGTGAACAGCTCATCTTGCATGTAGAACATGTAAGGGCTTGGATTACTTTGTTTCAGTTCTTTGTAAGCCGCTAGTGGAGAAGGGCAAGGTAGAGTGAATCGGCGAGATGGTACGACTTGGAATACATCGCCTTTCACTACGAACTCTTTTAAGTCGCGAACAGTTTGGCAGAAGTCTGCATCAGATACGCTAGGTTCTACCGTTACGTCAGCGATTTGTTTTGCGCTTGGCAGTAGTTTTGGCGCTGCACACTGGGCGCTAATTTCTGCAATACGAGTCTCTAACGCTGTTTTCTCTGAACCATCAACAAACAACGTCGCTTGAAGCTGGCAAGATTCCGTTTGATGGTCGACAACAAGTAGTGTTTCCGCGACGTAGAAAACGTAATCTGGACACTGATTTGTTGCTTCGGCATTACCAAGCGGCTCAAAGTTTGCGACTAAGTCGTAGGCAAACAGACCACCAAGGAAAATTGCGTGTTTGTCTTGCTGTGAAATATCAAAACTATGCTGAACCAAACGCAGCGCATCGAAAGAAGAGGCTTCACGCAGGCGAGAGTCTTCATCTAACGTGTCGCATGGCTGGTTAAACTCCAAAGTTAGCGTTTCGCCATCGAACTTGCTCTCAACGTCACCACGGATGTTTTGGTTTAGGTGAGACAGTAGGTTTTTACCGTTATTGGTCAAGGCGTGCATGCTAACGGTATGGCCGAAGCAAACAATGCGAACCGCTGAATCTACGATTAGCAGGGATTTTAAATTTTGCTTTGAATCGATCTCAGCAGATTCCAGCAATAGGCTGTCAGTTTTGTTCTCACATAGTGTGTGGAACAAGCGAGTCGGGTCTTGAGTATAAGGGACGGAAGCCGTTAGCACTTCAAGCTGTCCAAGTTTCTTAATTTCAATGGCCTTGTTCACAAGACCTCCTTGTAGCTGTTTAAATCTTCCTGCCGTACATAGTCGCATAAAGCAAACGTTCTCCCAATCTAGAGTTGGCTATATTCGATTAATGTTTAGGCAGTTGAATGTGAAATGAGCAACAAAACAAAAAAGCCCGCTTAAGTAGCGGGCTTTACAACGTTTGGTTCTATAAACTAGAAGTATACGTTTGCCCACCAAGAACTAGTCCAAGTGCGCCACCAAGCAAGATCTGATGAGTTTGCCTTATTAAGACAAACCGCAACTTTCGCTTTTTGGTTTTGGTTAAATTCTTGTAACATGGTGAACCTTAAATTACATACTTTGTATTTGTGTACTAGTTAACTAGTGCGAGAGTAAAAAGTCAACCCCAAAACGGCATTAAAACGATAAAAATATGAGAATTGATTTACATAGTCACACCACAGCATCGGACGGTCGGTTAGAACCTAAAGATTTAGTGGAAAGGGCGCTGAGTTTTGATATCGAGGTTTTGGCGATCACTGATCACGATACGGTTGACGGTTTGGCGTTAGCTAAGCAATACGTTCAAGATAATAATTTGCCGATAAAAATCATCAATGGCATTGAGATATCGACCGTCTGGCAAAACAAAGACATTCATATTGTCGGCCTGAATATTGATCCGGAAAATGAACAATTATCTGCCCTCATAGAACAGCAGAAGCAGCATCGCATAACACGATCTGAGTTAATTGCAGAGCGACTACAAAAAGCAACTCGAGTAGGTGTGCTTGAAGAGGTAAGGCAAATCGCCGGTGATGCTCCAGTGACAAGAGCGCATTTCGCGAAATGGTTGGTAGATAATGGTTACGCAAAAACCATGCAAATGGTGTTTAAAAAATACCTAACGCGTAATAACCCAGGTTATGTACCACCGAATTGGTGTTCGATGAAGGATGCGGTTGATGCTATCCATGCGGCTGGTGGAATGGCGGTATTAGCGCATCCTGGTCGATATAAGTTGACAGCGAAGTGGATTAAGCGTCTTCTAGCAGCGTTTGTCGAAGCGGGTGGTGATGCGATGGAAGTTGCACAGCCACAGCAAGCGCAACAAGAAAGGCGCAACTTGGCTGATTATGCTATACAATACAAACTATTAGCCTCTCAAGGCAGTGATTTTCACTACCCATCACCGTGGATGGAGCTAGGAAGGAACCTATGGTTGCCTGCTGGCGTCGAACCAGTTTGGAAAGATTGGGGAATAGATCCTTCGTTGAATAATACTCAGTAATACGAAGTCGAGAACCCATAAAAATATAGAGCCGAGAGGCTCGATAATGAGGAATTACAATGAGCCAGTTTTTTTACGTTCACCCAGAAAACCCACAGGCTCGCTTGATTAATCAAGCAGTAGCAATCATTCGTAACGGCGGCGTTGTGGTTTACCCTACTGATTCAGGGTACGCACTTGGCTGTCAGTTGGAGAACAAACAGGCACTGGAACGAATCTGTCAGATTCGTCGTCTGGATGATAAGCATAACTTTACTTTACTGTGTCGTGATTTGTCGGAGCTTTCTCTCTATGCGCGAGTGGATAACTCTGCATTCCGACTGCTGAAAAATAACACACCAGGTCCTTACACCTTCATCTTCAAAGGCACAAAAGAGGTGCCGCGTCGTTTGATGAATGCAAAACGTAAGACCATCGGTATCCGTGTTCCAGACAATCAAATTGCCTTGGACTTGTTGGAAGCATTAGGTGAGCCGATGATGTCTACGTCGTTGATTCTACCTGGCAGTGACGTAACAGAATCTGATCCAGAGGATATTCGCGATAAACTAGAACATGCGGTTGATGTGATTCTTAATGGCGGTTACCTAGGTGAACAACCTACGACTGTAATTGACTTTAGCGAAGGTGAACCTGTTGTGGTTCGTTTGGGATCTGGTGACCCTGCACCATTCGAATAGTAGACGCACACCACCGTCAAACAAAATAGGAGGCATCGCGCCTCCTATTTTTGTTTTCAGCCCTAAACCACCTACTTCAGTAGGTGGTTATCATCCGTTTCGGCTTTGCCTGTAAAACTACTCA
>NZ_JAWORD010000032.1:0-44815 GCF_033337665.1 Vibrio sp. Vb2960
CGTTTCAACCACGCAATCAGCAACTTGGACAACATTAACGAGAACGTGAATGCGTCGAAGAGCCGTATCAAAGATACTGACTTCGCGAAAGAAACGACGGCAATGACCAAGTCACAAATTCTATCGCAAGCGTCAAGCTCAATCCTTGCGCAAGCGAAACAAGCGCCAAACTCAGCGCTAAGTCTGCTAGGTTAATTTCAAACCTAAGACGAGAACCTCATTGGCTCGTGGTGAGAGATGAGCGAGTAAACCCAGCTTCGGCTGGGTTTTTTTCTGTCTTTTGGGGCCCCAGGATTTCTGCGAATCACGACATTAGAGCTTCATCACATTTCAGTAAGCCAAAGAAAATAATCGCAAAAAATTGAAAATTTCTTCTAAAGGATATTCATCGGTCGCCGTTAAAGGGACTGAGAGAAATGAGATGTACCTAAGTGAGGTGAGAGACACGACGGTACATTCACTAAAGCCTTAAGGAGATCAATTATGGCGATTAACGTTAATACTAACGTTTCTGCGATGACTGCACAGCGTTACCTAAACCAGGCAGCTGACGGTCAACAAAAATCAATGGAGCGTTTGTCTTCGGGTTATAAAATCAATAGCGCGAAAGACGATGCTGCAGGTCTACAGATTTCAAACCGTTTGAATGCACAAAGCCGTGGCCTAGACATGGCAGTGAAAAACGCAAACGACGGTATTTCTATTGCACAGGTTGCTGAAGGTGCAATGAATGAATCTACCAACATCCTACAACGTATGCGTGATCTTTCGCTTCAATCGGCGAACGGCTCTAACTCAAAAGCAGAACGTGTAGCGATCCAAGAAGAAGTAACAGCGCTAAACGACGAGCTAAACCGTATTGCTGAAACTACCTCTTTCGGTGGTAACAAGCTTCTAAACGGTACTTACGGTACTCAATCTTTCCAAATCGGTGCGGACTCAGGTGAAGCAGTGATGCTTTCTATGGGTAACCTACGCTCAGACACTTCAGCAATGGGTGGTAAGAGCTACGCAGCAGAAGAGGGTAAAGACGCATCTTGGACTGTTGGTGAGAAAACAGAGTTCAAAATGAGCTACACCAACAAGCAGGGTGAAGAGAAAGAGCTATCAATCAGCGCTAAGCAAGGCGATGATATTGAGCAGCTAGCGACATACATCAACGGTCAAAACGATGATGTAAAAGCCTCTGTTGGCGAAGATGGCAAACTACAAGTATTTGCTTCTTCTCAAAAAGTTGAAGGTGATGTTGAGTTTTCTGGCAACCTAGCAGACGAGATCGGCTTTGGTGGCCCGAAAGACGTAACAGTGAAAGACATCGATGTAACCACAGTAGCTGGCTCTCAAGAAGCAGTAGCGGTTATCGACGGTGCTCTTAAGTCCGTAGACAGCCAACGAGCTTCACTCGGTGCTTTCCAAAACCGCTTCAACCACGCAATCAGCAACCTAGACAACATTAACGAGAACGTTAACGCGTCTAAAAGCCGTATTAAAGATACTGATTACGCGAAGGAAACCACTGCGATGACTAAGTCGCAAATTCTTCAGCAAGCAAGTACTTCAATCCTGGCTCAAGCGAAGCAGTCTCCATCTGCAGCGCTAAGCTTGTTGGGCTAAGTGGTAAACCCAGCCTGAGGTCAACACCTTAGTGCTGGGGCACCAAAGCGATAGATTCTATCGTTAGCCCATAAGGTGGAAGGGAGATTGTAATGGATATATCCTCCTACGCATCGAACATCCAGCCTTACGGCACGCCAAATGGCACAAAGTTTGCAAGTAAAAATGGCAATGATATAGGCACGTCTAGCCCAGCAAATTCAAATGGTGAGATTTCGCCGCAAAAAGCGAAAAACACCGAATACGACTTCTCTGTTCAAGCTGCGATCGAGATGGCTGAAAGCCGTCAAGAACTGAACAAAGAAGAACGTGAAAAATTGGTCGCACAAATGAATGAATTTGTAACGTCCATAAACAAAGGAGTCGCATTTCGAGTGGATGAAGAATCCGGACGAGATGTGGTGACGATTTATGAAGCCAATACCGGTGACGTGATTCGTCAAATTCCTGATGAAGAAATGCTAGTGGTATTGCGTCGCCTAGCTGAGCACACAGCCAACAGCGGGTTGTTGACTGAAAAAGTGTAAGTCGTTTTTAGAGGTGATTTGATGAGTTTAGGCCCTTTGGGGATGTCTGGCGGCATGGATATTAATTCCATGGTCAGCAAAATTGTGGATGCCGAACGCGTACCAAAGCAGCAACGCATCGACAACGAACGCACGACAATTAATGCCAGTATCAGTGCTTACGGACGACTCAGAGAATCATTGGATACGATGAAAAATCTCATGGCGAACTTTCGTCAGGAGAAAGCATTTGCCGTTCGCACTGTCGAAACGACCGATGACAATATCGTATCTGCCACGGCAACCACAGATGCTATCGCTGGCAAATATGCTATCGATGTGTTGCAGCTTGCTCAGAGCCATAAAGTCGCTTCTGACGTATTGCCAGAAGACGCAAAATTTGGCCCTGGTAAGCTGCAGATTTCGCTTGGTGATGAGCGTTTTAATATCGATGTTCGTTCCCGATCTAAGCTCATCGATGTCGTACGTGGCATCAATGGCGCTAAAGATAACCCTGGCGTTCGTGCATCTCTTATTAACGACGTCGAAGGTCCACGCCTTATCCTTGCTTCTAACCTCTCTGGTAAGGATCATCAAATCAGAGTCAGTGTGGAGGCAGAAAAAGGCAACCCTCTTAAATATTTCGAATACCAAACACTTGAAGACCGCGTCAACGCGCTTGAAGAAGCTCGTTCAGCGGCGGAAGATGTCTTAGGTCCTCTTAAATTTCCGGAACAACCAGCAGAAGAGCTGGATGCAAACGGCAATCCTCTACCTCCAGAAGAGCAAAAAGCGGCAGACGATGTACAAGATGATGCATCGCAAGCGCCAATCTCTGCGGCGGGTGCAGAAGCAGCCAAAGCTGGTCAAGAAGCCATTGATGAAGCCAACCGACGCGCGAGTTTACGCCCTGAAGACAGAATTCCAGGGTGGACAGAAACTGCGTCAGGTACTTTGTTGGACTCTTATGAAGAACCAGAGCTCGAACTCGACGAAAAGGCAATAGAGAAGGCACCAGATGTACCAGGCTGGAATAATGCCGCATCGGGCACCCTAACCGATTCTTACGTTACGACGAAAGAGGCTAAGCAGCTTCTCGAGCAAGAAAAAGCGGAAATCGAGCAAAAAATTGCGAGTGAAAAGCAAGCGTTAGACGAAAAAGTGGCACGTGGTGAACTGTCCGAAGCGCAAGCTAAGCAAATTCATCGCGCTAAACTTGATCCTCAAGAACGTGAGCGTCTGGAAAAAATTGATGAAGCAGAAGCGAAAATCGCAAAGGCACAATCTGCTTTTGAAGAATACCTTGGGATGACAGAAGTACAAGCAGGGCAAGATTCAGAAGTTCTGCTTGATGGCGTGGCAAAGCTATCTAGCCACAACAATGTGATTGAAGATGCGATCGAAGGTGTTGATTTAACACTAAAAGGCAAATCAGAACCGAATAAACCGCCTGCTGAAATTGGTGTCGAGTACGACCGTCAAAGTGTACGCAACGATATCGAAAACTTTGTGGCAGCGTATAACTCGTTTTATCAAACCTCCCAAGCGTTGGCGAGTGTGGATCCGGTAACTGGTCAAAAAGGGCCGTTGTCAGGTGACAGCACCGTACGCAGTGCAGATTCACGATTAAAATCGGTTTTTTCTACTCGAATCGATAAAGCACCTGAAAACCTAAAGTCCTTAACAGAATTTGGCATTACGACCACACGTCAAGGCACACTAGAAATCAACTATGACATGCTAGACCGCCAGTTGAACAATAACTTCAACGAGTTAGAAAAGTTCTTCGGTGGCAACACAGGTTTTGCTAAACGAGTAGAAGATGCGATTCACGGTATCACAGGTATTACAGGCAGTATTCGTACTCGAGAAAAAAGTCTCACAGAACAAAATTACCGTTTGAGTGACGATCAAGCGGCATTAGATCGCCGCATGGAAAGCCTAGAGAAGCGTACTCATGCGAAGTTTACCGCGATGCAAGATGCGACCGGTAAAATGCAGGGCCAGTTGGGCGCTTTGATGAGTGCGTTGGGTTAATAAATGCAAAAAGAACTCATGGAAATTAGTGATATAGATCAACTAATTACGCAAGAATTAGAAAAAATTGATTTTAATGCTGAAGAAATTCTTCGCTTGGTCGATATCAGGGAACGGTTATTGCAAAACCTGTTACCAATTATTCATCAAAATCCTTTGGTTAAGCAGGATGCAGAGTGGCAAGCATTGCTAACTCGTACCAAAAGAATTGTCGAGCTGATGCTATCGGAAACGTCAAAGGTCGGAAAAGAGCTCCATAAGTTTCGTTATGGCCAGCGTTCACTTCAGCAGTACAAAAAATTTATTTAAAAGAGGATTACTATGCGCGGTTCTTTGCAAGCATACAAAAAGGTATCAGTCGACAGCCAGCTTAGCGCGGCTTCTCCGCACAAAGTCATTCAAATGCTTATGGCTGGTGCGATTGAGCGCCTTATTCAAGGTAAAGCAGCCATGCAAGCAGGCAATATTCCAGCAAAAGGTGAGCGCTTAGGTAAAGCGTTAGACATCATTATCGCGCTACGCAGCTGTCTATCTATGGATGACGGTGGTGATATTGCTTCAAACTTAGATTCACTGTATGAGTTTATGATCACGCAAATTTCTGCTGCTAACCATCAAAATGAGCCTCAGCTGATCGACGACGTTATCGATATTATCCGTGAGATCAAGTCCGCTTGGGACCAAATCCCAACAGAGTTTCATAATCTTACCGCTGCTGAAGTTGGTATTTAATAGTCAAAACAATGCGTTAAGATACTAGACGAATATATTTGTCAATTGCGCAACGAGTTGTGTAGCAAAGTTTCTATCAAGCTCACACCTCTCCATTGCTTGGTTGCCTTATTTTTATATTCAAATAAAATAGAAGCCATTAGTAGCCCTAATGGCTTTTTTGTTGCTGATTTTCCTATTTTGTCTATCGTAAATTGAGTGTGGTGGTTCTGCCTTCTTTAGCACCCAATTGCGCAAATCAAGGTTTGGCCGCAACGCACCTAAAATAAAGGCAATCATTCTTACTTATGCATGGTTTGGCAAAGCTGCTTGTAATTGATGATGACGCATCAAGTCGTTTAAATTTAAGCAATATATTGGAATTTGTTGGAGAAAATTGCGAAGCGGTCAGTTCTGATCAGCTCAGCGATGTTGATTGGTCTAGCGTATGGTCGTGCTGTATTGTTGGTAATATTCCAGCAGGTCAAGCGGCGAGTACGGTTATCTCTCATTTAAACAGCGCTTACCACATCCCTCTTCTAGTCATGGGCCGTTTTCCTTTGCCTGTTGATGATCTTCCAAATTTTGTTGGTGAACTAGAGCTGCCGCTTAATTACCCACAGCTTAGTGAAGCGTTACGCCACTGCAAAGATTTTCTGGGGCGAAAAGGAGTGAATGTTGTTGCTAGTGCACGCAAAAACACGCTTTTTCGCAGCTTAGTTGGTCAAAGTAGAGGTATTCAAGAAGTTCGACACCTGATTGAGCAAGTATCAAACACGGAAGCAAACGTGTTGATCTTAGGTGAGTCCGGTACGGGTAAAGAAGTTGTTGCGCGTAACATCCACTATCACTCTTCATACCGCGATGGCGCATTTGTACCTATTAACTGTGGTGCAATACCGCCTGAGCTCCTAGAAAGCGAATTATTTGGTCACGAAAAAGGCGCGTTTACTGGTGCGTTAACTGCCCGTAAAGGTCGATTTGAGCTCGCAGATGGTGGCACTATCTTTCTTGATGAGATTGGCGATATGCCAATGTCGATGCAAGTAAAGTTGCTTCGTGTATTGCAAGAACGCTGCTTTGAACGTGTAGGTGGCAATAGTACCATCAAGGTAAATGTTCGAGTTGTGGCGGCGACACACCGTAATCTAGAAAATATGATTGAAGAAGGCACGTTCCGAGAAGACTTGTTCTATCGTCTGAACGTGTTTCCAATTGAGATGCCAGCGCTGAAAGAGCGCAAACAAGATATACCATTGCTGCTGCAAGAACTGATGACACGTTTAGAGGCGGAAGGCGGACAACCTATCTGCTTTACACCTCGTGCAATCAACTCACTGATGGAGCATAACTGGCCGGGCAACGTACGCGAGTTGGCTAATCTTGTTGAGCGAATGATTATTCTGTATCCAAATAGCTTGGTGGATGTAAACCATCTACCAACCAAATATCGCTACAGTGACATCCCAGAGTTCCAACCAGAGAGCAATCCATTTGTTTCGGTGGAAGAGCAAGAGCGTGATGTATTCCAAGATATCTTCTCTGAAGATTTTAGCTTTGAAGATCAAGACGACCTTGATCACAGCATGAACGCCCCGCAAGCGCTGCCACCGGAAGGGGTTAATTTGAAAGAGCTGCTGGCTGATTTAGAAGTTAATATGATCAGCCAAGCATTAGAAGCGCAGGGTGGCGTTGTTGCAAGAGCGGCCGACATGCTGGGTATGCGACGTACTACGCTGGTGGAAAAAATGCGTAAGTACAACTTACAGCGCTAGGTAAAGTGAAGTTTTAAGACGATATCTGAATAATCACTTGGGCTGGTTAACATCGCTTTTCTGGCATCCAAAACCGTTATCTCTGAGTGTCAACTTATTGTCGATGGCTTAACGTCCTGATAAATATAAAAAAATAGCTTGGTACGCTAATTGCTTACCAAGCTATTTTAGTTTTAGCGGCGATATTTCGACAGGCAGTAATGGATAACAACACCAATCAATCCCATTTAGATTCCGTAGAGAATCAGGTTGAGCGCTACAAACAGGTGCTCGATGTGATGCCTGCTGGAGTGATTTTGCTCGATACGTACGGAGTAGTGCGTGAAGCAAATCCAGAAGCGCACCGAATTCTTGAGATTCCACTGGTTAACGAAAAATGGTTCAACGTTATCCAGGCGGTGTTTGACCCACGTGAAGATGATGGCCATGAAGTTTCCCTGCGGAATGGCCGTAAAGTTCGACTCGCCATCTCGGCGTCCACAACAGGTCAATTGATCCTGATTACCGATTTAACCGAAACCCGTTTACTTCAAGCTCGTGTCAGTGATTTACAGCGCTTATCGTCGTTAGGACGTATGGTTGCGTCGCTTGCTCACCAAGTAAGAACGCCGCTGTCGAGCGCTATGTTATATGCATCCAATTTGGGAGCGCCAAATCTTCCTCCAGCGACAAAAGATCGCTTCCAAACCAAATTAATGGATCGACTGCACGATTTGGAAAAGCAGGTTAATGATATGCTGCTTTTTGCTAAAGGTGGTGATAATAAAGTCATTAAGCCATTCACGATTGCCCAGTTGGTAGCGGAATATCAGCCGATGGTCGAAACCGCGCTAAAAAACAACAGTATTGATTACTGCCTAGAAGTGGAAGAAGAACAAACTGAGCTACTAGGCAATGCGAACGCCATTGCATCCGCATTAAGTAATCTGGTCATGAATGCGATTCAAATGTCTGGTAAAGAATCGCAAGTCGATATTTTTTTCCGCCCGGTAAATGGTGAGTTACGCATTTCTGTGCAAGACAGCGGACCGGGAGTGCCCGAAGAACTGCAAGCCAAAATCATGGAGCCATTTTTTACCACACGTTCTCAAGGAACTGGATTAGGGTTGGCAGTTGTTCAAATGGTTTGCCGTGCCCATGACGGTCGATTGGAACTTATTTCAGAGCAGGGTGATGGAGCCTGCTTCACCATGTGCATTCCGCTAGAGCGAGTGCAAACAGAAGCGCAATAAGCGGCTTTTGGTAATAACAATTTCTGGAGAATCATAATGGCGCAAAGCAAAGTGCTGATCGTAGAAGACGATGAAGGTCTTCGTGAAGCCCTAGTCGATACTCTGGCTCTGGCAGGGTATGAGTGGTTGGAAGCGGACTGTGCTGAAGATGCACTGTTAAAGCTGAAATCGAATACGGTTGATATCGTCGTTTCTGATGTGCAAATGGCGGGTATGGGTGGCTTAGCTCTGCTCAAAAGCATCAAGCAGAATTGGCCTAACTTACCAGTATTGCTAATGACGGCGTACGCCAATATTGAAGATGCCGTGTCGGCAATGAAAGACGGCGCGATTGACTACATGGCGAAACCATTTGCACCAGAAGTGTTGCTAAATATGGTCAGTCGTTATGCACCGATAAAAAGTGATGACAACGGTGACGCTATCGTTGCTGATGAGAAAAGTCTGAGCTTACTCGCGTTGGCCGATAAAGTGGCGCGTACAGATGCGAATGTTATGGTGCTAGGTCCGAGTGGCTCAGGTAAAGAAGTGATGTCGCGTTATATTCACAACGCGTCAAATCGTAAAAATGGTCCTTTTGTCGCAATTAACTGTGCCGCGATTCCTGACAATATGCTCGAAGCAACACTGTTTGGCTATGAAAAGGGCGCATTTACTGGTGCTGTTCAGGCATGCCCAGGAAAGTTTGAACAAGCGCAAGGTGGCACAATCTTGCTTGATGAAATCAGCGAAATGGATTTGAACCTGCAAGCGAAGTTGTTGCGTGTTTTGCAAGAGCGAGAAGTAGAGCGCCTTGGCAGTCGCAAAAGCATCAAGTTAGATGTTCGTGTGTTAGCGACGAGTAACCGTGATCTTAAGCAATACGTGTCAGAAGGAAACTTCAGAGAGGACTTATATTACCGCCTGAATGTATTCCCAATTGCGTGGCCTGCACTTAAAGAACGTAAAGGCGATATTGCACCGCTTGCCAAGCATCTTGCTGAGCGTCATTGCAGCAAAATGGGCATGCCAGTGCCTCAATTCTCGACCGTTGCGTTAGAAAAACTATTGCAATACCCTTGGCCGGGTAATGTTCGTGAATTGGATAACGTGGTTCAACGAGCGCTGATATTAAGTGAAAATGGCGACATCGATGCAGAGCACATTTTGCTTGAGGGCGTAGATTGGCAAGATGCCAATAGCTTGCAACACGTGGTGCAAAATGCAGATATGGTCGTGCCCAATGTTAAGCCAGTTGCTCAAGCTGAGAGTGTCAGCCGCCCAGTAACTGGTGGAGAAGGCTTAGGCAGCGAGCTGCGCGATCAAGAATACGCCATTATTTTGGAGACTTTGGTTGAGTGTAATGGTCGACGCAAAGAAATGGCGGAGAAACTGGGTATAAGCCCTCGAACCTTGCGCTATAAGCTTGCCAAAATGCGTGATGCTGGTATAGATATCCCGAATTAACACAGACAACGGCCATAAGACAAAAAGTGTAAGTAAATTGATTACTAATGTCTTATGGCACGTTAATTGCTGTGTCAATAATCAGTTTTGTTAATAGTCAATCTTTTGGCTTAGAGGTGCTAATGAAAATTGATGGTATTCAGGCAGAAATGCGCGCCATGATGGTAGAAGCAACCAATACGGCTCCTACTGCAAGTGGGGCGAAAGTTGGAGCAGATTTTAACGATCTCCTAACTAAAGCCATCAATAACGTGAACACACTTCAAAAAGCATCTGGTGATTTACAAACCCGTTTTGATCGTGGTGATGCCGATGTATCCCTTTCTGACGTTATGATCGCTCGTAACAAGTCTAGTGTCGCTTTTGATGCGACGGTTCAAATTCGCAATAAACTCGTTGAGGCATATAAAGACCTCATGAACATGCCAGTGTAATTTAGGTAATAAGTGTGGCAGACAAGTCTACAGATTTAACCGTCACTGAAGGCGGCTCAGATGGTGCACTGGTAGCAAGTTCCGATGTGGATGTGGAGAGTCAAAATCCAGATCTAGAGGAGCGCAGTGCGTCAAAATTCGATATGGCAGTGGGCGACCTCGATTTACTTCGTCAGGTTGTGCTTGTGCTGTCGATATCCATCTGTGTTGCATTGATCGTGATGCTGTTCTTTTGGGTCAAAGAACCGGAGATGCGCCCACTTGGTGCGTACGAGACCGAAGAATTGATCCCCGTTCTGGATTATCTGGACCAGCAGAAAATCAATTATAAGCTTGATGGCAATACTGTTTCTGTTGAATCGAGTGAGTACAACTCGATCAAACTTGGCATGGTTCGTTCCGGCGTTAACCAAGCTACAGAAGCAGGCGATGATATTTTGCTGCAAGACATGGGTTTTGGTGTTTCACAACGTCTCGAGCAAGAGCGTCTCAAACTCAGTCGAGAGCGCCAATTGGCTCAAGCGATTGAAGAAATGAAGCAAGTTCGCAAAGCACGAGTGTTATTGGCACTGCCAAAGCACAGCGTGTTTGTGCGTCATAACCAAGAAGCGTCTGCGTCGGTATTTTTGACATTGTCGACAGGCACGAACCTTAAGCAACAAGAAGTCGATTCTATTGTCGACATGGTAGCGAGTGCCGTGCCGGGAATGAAAACTTCTCGAATTACCGTCACAGATCAGCATGGCCGCTTACTCAGCTCAGGCTCCCAAGATCCTGCTTCTGCGGCGCGACGCAAAGAACAAGAATTAGAACGCAGCCAAGAGCAAGCGCTGCGCGAAAAAATTGATTCCGTACTATTACCCATTTTAGGTTATGGCAACTATACGGCGCAGGTTGATATCCAAATGGACTTCAGTGCGGTTGAACAAACCCGCAAACGCTTTGATCCAAATACCCCTGCGACCCGCAGTGAGTACGCACTCGAAGATTACAATAACGGTAACATGGTAGCGGGTATTCCGGGTGCGTTGAGTAATCAGCCTCCAGCGGATGCCTCTATTCCGCAAGATGTGGCTCAAATGAAAGATGGTTCTGTCATGGGGCAGGGGTCAGTTCGTAAAGAGTCCACGCGTAACTTTGAGCTAGATACCACCATCAGCCACGAGCGAAAGCAGACCGGGACGGTGGCTCGTCAGACCGTTTCTGTTGCGATTAAAGACCGTCGTCAAGTTAATCCTGATACGGGTGAAGTGACTTATACCCCAATGTCTGAATCTGAAATCAATGCCATTCGCCAAGTATTAATTGGTACCGTTGGCTTTGATCAAGGCCGTGGCGATTTGCTGAATGTATTGAGTGTAAAGTTTGCTGAGCCAGAGGCTGAGCAGCTAGAAGAACCACCAATTTGGGAGCACCCTAACTTCAGTGATTGGGTTCGTTGGTTCGCAAGTGCATTAGTGATTATTGTGGTTGTGTTGGTTCTGGTTCGCCCAGCAATGAAGAAATTGCTTAACCCTACCAGCGATGATGAAGACGAAATGTACGGACCAGACGGCTTGCCGATTGGTGCGGATGGTGAAACTAGCTTGATTGGCAGTGACATCGAAAGCAGCGAACTGTTCGAGTTTGGCTCAAGTATTGATTTGCCAAACCTTCATAAAGATGAAGATGTATTGAAAGCGGTTCGCGCTCTGGTTGCGAATGAACCTGAACTGGCTGCTCAAGTAGTGAAAAACTGGATGAATGACAATGGCTAACGATATCGTACCTCAAGATGATAACGCTGCGGGAATGCCAGTAGAGCTGGATGTTTCAACCATTACTGGCGAAGAAAAAGCGGCAATTTTGCTACTGAGCCTTAATGAACAAGATGCAGCTGGCATTATCCGTCACCTAGAACCAAAACAGGTTCAGCGTGTTGGTAGTGCGATGGCTCGCGCGAAGGATCTCAGCCAAGACAAGGTATCTGCTGTTCATCGTGCGTTTTTGGAGGATATCCAGAAATACACCAACATTGGTATGGGCAGCGAAGACTTTATGCGTAATGCACTGGTTGCCGCTCTTGGTGAAGACAAAGCCAACAACTTAGTTGACCAGATCCTACTTGGTACGGGCTCAAAAGGCTTGGATTCTTTGAAATGGATGGACCCACGCCAAGTGGCGAGCATTATTGTCAATGAACACCCACAGATTCAAACTATCGTATTGTCTTATTTAGAAGCAGACCAATCTGCAGAGATTTTGTCTCAGTTCCCTGAGCGCGTGCGTTTGGATCTGATGATGCGTATTGCCAACCTTGAAGAAGTTCAGCCATCAGCATTGGCAGAGCTGAACGAAATCATGGAGAAACAGTTCGCGGGTCAAGCGGGTGCACAAGCAGCCAAAATTGGCGGCCTGAAAGCAGCAGCGGAGATCATGAACTACCTAGACAACAACGTCGAAGGTTTGTTGATGGAACAAATTCGCGATCAGGACGAAGACATGGCGACGCAAATCCAAGACCTAATGTTTGTCTTCGAAAACTTAGTCGAGGTGGACGACCAAGGTATTCAGAAGTTGCTGCGTGACGTACCACAAGACGTGTTGCAAAAAGCACTCAAAGGTGCAGATGACTCGTTACGTGAGAAAGTCTTTAAGAACATGTCTAAACGTGCTGCTGATATGATGCGTGATGACATAGAAGCGATGCCGCCAGTACGAGTGGCAGATGTAGAAGCCGCTCAGAAAGAAATCTTAGCAATTGCTCGTCGAATGGCGGATGCTGGTGAGCTCATGTTGTCTGGCGGTGCTGACGAATTCTTATAATTTCTATTGCTTCGCAATTATCCTATTGCGGAGCACCCTCACTTCTTAATCGAACACACAATAGGTAACCCATGGCTGGCGATAGAAAACGTGGATTTATCCGTCCTGATGAAGATGATTCGATGATCGAACCTCAACGTTGGGGGCTGCCTGATTATGGCGAGCCTAAAGCCAAACAAGCAAAACAAACCGCGTTCAACTATGACCCGGGATGGGTGCCGAATTTTGATGAGCCTGAAGAAGAGCAGCCACTTGCGCTAACCGAAGAACAAATTGAACTGATTAAGCAAGGTGCTTATCAAGAAGGCTTACATCAAGGTCAGGAAGCTGGCTTTAAGCAAGGTTACGACAAAGGTAAAGAAGAAGGGTTGCAAGCCGGCCATGCTGAAGGTCTCGAGCTCGGAAAAGCTGAAGGGGTAACTGCAGGGCAAGAATACATTCAGCAGCAAGTTGAAACTTTTATGAACTTGGCCAATCAGTTTGCTCAACCTTTGGAGTTGATGAATGCTCAGGTTGAAAAGCAGCTGGTGGATATGGTGCTCTGTTTAGTTAAAGAAGTGGTGCACGTTGAAGTACAAACCAACCCTCAAATTATTTTAGATACAGTGAAACAGTCGGTTGAAGCGCTACCAATATCAGGCCACCCTATTACCTTGCACCTGAATCCAGAAGATGTCGCGATTATTCGTTCAGCTTATGGTGAAGAAGACCTTAATTGTCGCAACTGGACGTTAGTTGCTGAGCCATCGCTAAATCGAGGTGACGTCCAGATTGAAGCCGGTGAATCAAGCATTAATTATCGCATGGAAGAACGCGTCAAAAGCGTATTGCACAGCTTTTGTGGCGCAAACCGTCATCAAGAGGGTGAGTAATCCATGCAAGCACTCGCTGACCGCTTAAAAAGCTACAAAGTTGAAGGCCTTACGACGCGCCCTGTCGCCTCTGGCAAACTGGTGCGTGTGGTTGGGTTAACGTTGGAAGCAACCGGCTGTCGCGCACCAATTGGCAGTTTATGCTTAGTGGAAACCATGTCAGGTCAGATGGAAGCCGAGGTTGTCGGCTTTTCAGGTGACAACCTATTTTTAATGCCAAGCGAACAAATTACGGGCATTTTACCTGGCGCGAGAGTCACCCCTTTAACCAGTGACGCTGGTTTGCCTGTCGGCATGGAGTTACTTGGGCGCGTTATAGACGGGGTTGGGAATCCACTTGATGGACTTGGCCCTTTGTATACCGATCACCGTGCCTCTTTTAATGCCGAACCAATCAACCCATTGGCTCGAAAGCCAATTTCTGAACCGCTCGATGTTGGCCTAAAAGCTATCAATGGTTTGTTGACGGTCGGTAAAGGTCAGCGTATCGGTCTGTTTGCAGGTTCTGGTGTGGGTAAATCGGTCACGCTTGGCATGATGACGCGAGGTACCACCGCACAGGTTGTGGTCGTCGGCCTGATAGGTGAGCGTGGACGTGAAGTTAAAGAATTCATCGAAGAGATCTTGGGTGAGGACGGTCGTCGCCGCTCAGTGGTGGTCGCGGCGCCTGCCGATGCTTCACCTCTAATGCGCTTAAAGGGGTGCCAAACGGCATTAACGATTGCTGAATACTTCCGGGACCAAGGGTTAGATGTTCTGCTATTGATGGACTCGTTGACTCGTTTTGCACAAGCACAGCGTGAAATCGCACTTTCTGTTGGTGAGCCGCCAGCGACGAAAGGCTACCCGCCTTCTGTATTTGCCAAGCTGCCAGCGCTGGTTGAGCGAGCGGGTAATGGAAGTGCCGAACAAGGCTCGATTACGGCGTTCTTTACCGTGTTGACCGAAGGGGATGATTTGCAAGATCCGATAGCGGACGCATCGCGAGCCATTCTTGATGGCCATATTGTACTTTCTCGTGAAATGGCGGATGCAGGCCATTATCCGGCGATTGATGTCGAGAAGTCGGTGAGCCGTGTTATGCCGCAAATCACGACCGAAGAGCACGTTCTGATGTCAAAAGCGGTGCGACAGGTCTTGTCTATTTGTCGCAAGAATCAAGATTTGGTCTCGATTGGAGCGTACAAACCGGGTACCGATCCTGCTATTGATGGCGCATTTACTTTGAAACCGAAGTTAGACGAATACTTGCAGCAGAGCATGAAAGAATCGGTGCCATACGATATGTGCGTCAATATGCTTAGAAACATTTTGGGTGGGTGATAGCGCATGAATAATGCGATGGAGTTTCTACTTGAGCAAACTAAGGATCGTGAAGACCAAGCTGTGCTTGCACTGAACAAAGCGCGTTCTGAACTCGAAGATTATTACCGTCAGGTTGAACAAATTGAAAAGTATCGGCTTGATTATTGCCAGCAGCTCGTCGACCGTGGTCAGGCGGGCCTAACGGCAAGTCAATATGGACACTTAAATCGATTCCTTACCCAGCTAGATGAAACTTTATCTAAGCAAAAGCAAGCAGAAAGTCATTTCAAAGAGCAGGTTGAAAACTGTAAAGAATATTGGTTAACCGTGCGTAAAGAACGCAAATCCTATGAGTGGATGATAGACAAACGCGAAAAAGAGAAACAACTTGCTGAAGCTAAGCGCGAACAAAAGCAAATGGACGAGTTTTCCACCTTACTTTACAGTCGAAAACCACATCGTTTCTAAAGGTTATCGGTTCGATATTGCATTACGGTGTTGCAGCTGACTACATCTCTACCGATTCAAGTAAGGTAACTTTGATTGAGTCTTGTTCAATTAACTCAAACACCTTCGGTCGAATCTCGCGAACCCACCACTCGTTGTATGTTTTTTCGTAGAGAGCCTGGCGTGCTTGTTCATTGTCGAACTCTCTAAGCCAAACAAAATAGTCATGTCCATCATCACCAGTGTGGACGTAAGTATTCAGTACACGCATGCCTTGTGAGCGTTGATAGGGCAACAGTTCTTCCTTCATCCAACTTAGCCACTGTTCTGTTTTGCCTGCTCTGATTCTATATTGGCGTAATTCTGTGATCTTCAAAGTGATTCCTTAATTGTTAAGCCAAGTGTCTGTTTACGCTTATCGTTTTTCAAAGTCAATCAAGTAGCTGTACATCATGTTAGGAACCAGGTTATCGGATAGTACTGTTGATGTTTGTTCCATAAACATGCCATCTATTAGCTTGCCGAGAATTGGCTCAATATTGTGGTGTGATTTTTGCATTTTAGCTGTCAGTATCGGGTCTTTTTGACCTTTGTTTGCCGCCAGTATTGCTGCCTGTCAGCGATACGCTCAGAGCCACGAGAACGAGAGTTTCTAAATGAGTGTGAATTTGTCCCATGTATCTGCGACTACCAAGACGCCAGTTTCTGATGTGTCCGCTAAAGCGTCCGCAGAGAGCACTGAAAGCAAGGGATTTTTAGAAACGTTAACCGATGCGTTTGCTGGTAAACAAAAGCCCGAAAAAGTAGCAACAGAATCGACAGTGGTTGAAGAAAAAGAAAGAGCGGATGTAGGCAGTACTTCTTCTGCTAACGTCTCGGACGAATGGTTGGCGCAAGAAAGCCAAGAATCCGTCAGTGACAGGACCCATGATTTTGATGAAATATCAGCAAACAAACCGAATGCAACCTTAAGTGAAGAAGTAAGTTTACAAAAGGCGAGTAACAGCACACCTTTGGAGCATGATGTTGAAGCTACTGAAAAAGTGAAATCAACATCAATTGATACGAGTAACCCATCAAATACAATGGACGTAAAAAGCACGATGGGCGAAGGACAGCAGCTTCTTGGTCGAATTGAACAAGCGAATCAAACCCTGAATGCGAGTAATGCATCCATCGATAGTGGCAAAGTTTTGCCTCAGAGAGCGAATTTAGTGCACTCGTTCCACGAGCAAGCAACCGTTTCGACACACCGTGATGAGCTGGCTTTGAATGAAACGCCATCAGTTCATTCGCTTGAACAAGCACAGATGATCCCAGGACAAGACTTAGAGCCAATTTTAGATAAGAATGGTCAACCTATCGATGTCGACAAACTCTCGTCTGAGTTTGCTGCTTGGCAAGAGCTAGCGAAACAAGCCAGCCATCCGACGACTAAGAGCGCAGTCAGTGGTGAAGTAGCTAATGAGCTGTCGCCGTTGTTAACAGACGTTGATGGTTCCAACATCGACGCGCTTCCACGAGTCTCCTTGGATGAACTTGAAGTTATAGATACCAAGTTGGCGCAAGGAAAACCACTGACTCAGCAAGAAGCTCAGATCATTGAAGGGTTGAAACAAGGAAGGATCACGGCGGATATTCCTGAGCAAGACCTTGCCCAATTTGTTGCGCTCCCTAATGACATTAAACAGATTCTCGCAGAGCAACAAGTACAACATAATTTAACTCGCCAGGCTGGAGCTATGGCAGTGTCTCAGCAAATCCAGCATGCAGCGGCTCAAGCCCTCCAGTCTCAAGCTGCTCATAGTGGAGATAAAGTCGCATTATCTCCAACGCCCGATATGTTGATAGCCGCCCAAGTGCCGACGTCGCTTCAAGGTGTGAAAGACGGAGAGATTAGCCAGAAAGTGATGAACGCAGCATTGGCGACTGGTGCGCTAAAGGCGACTGCGGATAGACAAGATAAGCCGGACCTCCAACACGGCTTCGCTGGACAGCTTCAGGCTATGGCAGGTCAGCAAGGAATTAATGTGCAGCAACAAGCGCGTATTGATGCTGCACAACAAGCTCAGCTTCCGTTGCAACTAACTAAAGAGCTAGCCAACGAGCAAGTTGCGGAAAAAGTGCAAATGATGATGTCGAAGAATCTGAAAAATCTCGATATTCGTCTTGATCCACCAGAGTTAGGTCGTATGCAAATTCGTATGACCATGAATAATGACGTTGCCAATGTACATTTTACAGTGAACAACCCGCAAGCTCGTGACATTATTGAACAGACGCTCCCTCGTTTGAGAGAAATGCTAGCACAACAAGGTATGCAGCTGGCTGATTCTTCCGTCCAGCAACAAAACAGCGGGCAACAGCAAGGTAGGTATACTGCTGAACAACATGGTCAAAGCGCGCAAAGTGGCGGTTTTTCTGGACAGTCCGAAGAGGGTTTTGAATCTGATGTCAATCTGGATTTGAATGTCGCTTCAAAGCGTGATGGAATTAGTTTTTACGCATAAAAGGCCGTTTAACGGCAATGGAATATGGTTACCAAGCAACTCACTAAAACGTCTTGGTAACTCAAAAGAACAATAAGAGACAAGAATGGCAGAAGAACAGTTACAAGGGGCCGATGCGCCGAAAGGAAAAAGCAAGTTACTTATCATCATCATCGCTGTTGTAGTATTACTACTTGGTGGCGGGGCAGCGGCATTTTTTCTAATGGGCTCTGATGAACCTGCTCAGGCTGAATCGTCTCAACAGGCTCAAGTGAAGGCATCGGATGCTGCGCCCATCGCGTATGTGAATCTTCCTCAGGCATTTGTATTTAACGTTACTGGGGATAGCCGCGATAGGTTGGTTCAAATTAAAGCGCAGTTAATGGTTCGCGGTGCAGAAAATGAAGAGTTGGCGCGGTATCATTCGCCACTGATTGAAAGCTCTATGCTATCAACGTTTGCTTCCGCGACGGTTGATCAATTGCGCTCTCCTACAGGACGAGTGGAATTGCGCGATCGTGCTTCCGAAGATATCAAAGCAGCGCTGAATGCTGCGGTCGGTAAGCCAGTGATTGAAAAAGTACTGTTTACAGATTTTGTTATTCAATAGGTAAAACGTGACCGATCTATTAAGCCAAGACGAAATTGATGCGCTATTGCATGGGGTTGACGATGTTGATGACGTCGATGAACCGATAGAAAACGACACTGAGGGTGCCGTCAATTTTGATTTCTCGTCGCAAGACAGAATCGTACGTGGTCGAATGCCGACGCTCGAACTTATCAACGAGCGCTTTGCACGGCACATGCGTATTAGTCTGTTTAATATGCTGCGTAAAACGGCAGAGGTGTCGATCAATGGCGTGCAGATGATGAAGTTTGGTGAATACCAGAACACATTGTACGTGCCAACCAGTTTGAACATGGTGCGTTTTCGTCCGTTAAAAGGCACTGCGTTGATCACCATGGAGGCTCGTTTAGTCTTTATTCTGGTAGAAAACTTCTTTGGCGGTGATGGTCGATTCCACGCCAAAATCGAAGGCCGCGAATTTACCCCAACGGAACGCCGCATCATTCAGTTGTTACTGAAAATTGTATTTGAAGATTATAAAGAAGCGTGGTCGCCAGTGATGGGGGTAGAGTTCGAATATCTCGACTCTGAAGTAAACCCAAGCATGGCAAACATTGTCAGCCCGACAGAAGTGATTGTCGTGAGTTCATTCCATATAGAAGTTGACGGCGGTGGCGGCGATTTTCATGTCGTTATGCCTTACTCCATGGTTGAGCCTATCCGTGAACTATTGGATGCAGGTGTTCAGTCCGACAAGATGGAAACGGACGTTCGCTGGAGCTCAGCACTACGTGAAGAGATCATGGATTGTCCGGTTAACTTCCGTGTGAACTTGCTCGAAAAAGACATTTCTTTGCGTGATCTCATGGAGCTGCAACCGGGCGATATCATCCCGATTGAAATGCCAGAACATGCGACGATGTTTGTAGAAGACCTACCGACCTATCGCGTAAAAATGGGTCGTTCGGAAGATAAATTAGCGGTGCAAATTTCTGAGGAAATTGAGCGCCCACATGTCGTCAAAACAGATTTAGCTTTCTTAGGTAAAGACATCATGTCCGAGCTTGAGAGTGAAGACGATATAGACCATTAAGATACCTTATTAAACAGACATGCTATGGCATGAGTAAGGCGTAACACAGGATAGAAAAATGGAACCAAGTGACGATCAAAAGCTAGCAGACGAATGGGCAGCCGCTCTTGGCGAAGACCCGTCTGCCCCTTCTGTAGACGTAGATGAAGTATTGGCTGCGCCACTGGAAGAGCTAAAAGACACTTCAAGCCCAATTAGCGAAGATGAGCGTCGTAAACTCGACACTATTATGGATATCCCGGTGACGATTTCGATGGAAGTCGGTCGTTCTCAAATTAGCATTCGGAACCTGTTGCAGCTTAACCAAGGTTCGGTTGTTGAATTGGATCGTCTAGCCGGTGAGTCGCTCGACGTATTGGTTAACGGTACTTTGATTGCTCACGGCGAAGTCGTGGTCGTCAACGATAAGTTTGGTATCCGTTTGACGGATGTGATCAGCCAAACTGAACGAATTAAGAAGCTGCGTTAAGATGAGTCGTTCAATCAAAATGCGATTGAAGCAAATCACTGGAGCACTGAGCTTAATGCTAAGTGCTCCTTATGCATTTGCTGCCGCACCAAATAATCTGGATCTTGCGACGACACTTGGCTCGCTTGTGCTTGTAATCGGCGTGATTCTTTTGCTGGCTTGGTTGCTGAAACGTATGCAAGTTCCAGCGATGGGACAACAAAAGGGCTTGCGTATAGTGAGTCAGTTGCCAGTGGGTACAAAAGAAAGAATCGCAGTAGTTCAAGTGGGTGAAGAACAGTTTTTGGTTGGGATTACTAGCCAATCGATCCAAACTTTAGCCAAGTTAGATAAGCCACTGAAAGAGGAAGAGTTGGCGACCAATGCTTTTGCGACTCAATTTAGCCAGCTGATCAAAAAACATGACAAAGGGTAATCCAATTCGTTTGCTCCTGAGTACGTTGTTACTTTTTGTCGGCGTGCTGTTTTCTTCATTTACCTTTGCTGAAGCAGAGGGGTCAGCGCTGCCAGATAACTTAGCCGATGGAAGTGGTGTTACAGTTCAGGCTATGCAAAGTGATACTGGTGCTAGCCGTGCTATGTCCGTTTCTAGTGGCGGTGGTATTCCAGCATTCACCATGACCACGAACCCTGATGGCAGTGAAGACTACTCGGTTACACTACAAATTTTAGCGTTAATGACCATGCTTGGCTTCTTGCCTGCCATGGTGATTCTGATGACCTCGTTCACTCGAATTGTGGTGGTGATGTCGATATTGCGTCAGGCAATGGGTTTGCAACAAACGCCTTCTAATCAGGTTATTATTGGTATTGCGCTGTTTTTGACCTTTTTTGTTATGTCTCCTGTCCTGAACGAAATCAACGACAAAGCTGTTCAGCCTTATTTGAACGAGCAAGTTACGGCGCGAGAAGCGTTTGATGCAGCACAAGCGCCAATGAAAGCATTTATGCTTAAGCAGACCCGAATCAAAGATTTGGAGACGTTCGTAACCATGTCAGGAGAGCAAGTCGAGAATCCAGAAGATGTGTCGATGGCGGTGTTGATTCCGGCTTTTATCACCTCAGAGCTAAAAACTGCATTCCAAATTGGCTTTATGCTCTTCTTACCGTTTTTGATTATTGACCTTGTAGTCGCTTCGGTACTGATGGCAATGGGTATGATGATGTTGTCACCAATGATTGTTTCGTTGCCGTTCAAGTTGATGTTGTTCGTATTGGTCGATGGTTGGAACTTGATACTCTCGACACTTGCGGGCAGCTTTGCCCTTTAGATAAGCGCAGATAGAGGATAAGACATGACACCAGAAATGTTTGTCGAGCTTTTCCGTGAAGCACTTTGGATGGTGCTTATCATGGTCTGCGCTATTATCATCCCAAGCTTGCTTATCGGCCTTGTAGTCGCGATCTTTCAAGCTGCGACATCCATCAACGAACAAACATTGAGCTTCTTACCGCGTTTGATTGTCACGCTTTTGGCCCTGATGCTGTTTGGGCATTGGATGACGCAAATGTTGATGGAATATTTCTATGGCTTGATTGAACGCTTACCTCAGGTGCTTTATTAGAGGCGCCTATGGAGTACCCCACTAGCGTTGTCTTAGATTGGATCGCAAACTACTTCTGGCCCTATGTTCGTATCTCATCCATGTTGATGGTGATGACAGTAACCGGGGCCCGATTTGTTTCGCCAAGAATCCGCCTTTACCTCGGTTTAGCCATCACTTTCGCTGTCATGCCAGCCATCCCCGCCGTACCTCAGGACATTGAGCTACTCTCGTTTCGTGGCTTCATGACCATTGCCGAGCAAATGATCATCGGCATAGCGATGGGTATGGTTACTCAATTTATGATTCAAACCTTTGTCCTGCTGGGTCAAATATTGGGTATGCAATCAAGTTTGGGCTTTGCTTCTATGGTTGATCCTGCAAATGGTCAGAACACGCCATTGCTTGGTCAGTTATTCATGTTCTTAACGACAATGTTTTTTCTTGCCACCGATGGACACTTAAAAATGCTGCAATTGGTGGTGTTCAGTTTTAAAACTTTGCCGATTGGCTCCGGCTCGCTCAACGCGGTTGATTTCCGTGAAATGGCAGGCTGGCTTGGTATTATGTTCCAAACGGCATTGAGTATGTCTCTATCCGGCATTATTGCACTACTGACCATTAACTTGTCGTTTGGTGTAATGACCCGTGCCGCACCACAGCTGAATATCTTCTCGCTTGGTTTTGCTTTTGCTTTGATGGTGGGTCTATTACTTTGTTGGTACATACTGGCTGGTCTATACAGTCATTATGAAATGTTCTGGACAGTGGGTGAGGCGCAGATTTGTCGGCTTATTCGCTTGGAGTGCTAAGATTTGGCAGAATCAGACGGTCAGGAACGCACCGAAGAAGCCACGCCCCGACGGTTACAACAAGCCAGAGAAAAGGGGCAGGTCGCTCGATCTAAAGAGCTCGCATCAGCATCTGTGCTGATCGTTGGCGCCATTTCATTGATGTGGTTTGGCGAGGCGTTAGCACGTTCATTGTTTTCCATCATGAGCCGTTTATTTGATCTTCAACGAGAAGAGATTTTCGATACTGCAAAACTGTTTGATATCGCTTTGGGCGCGATGAGTGATTTGTTGTTCCCACTATTTTTGGTGTTAGCGACATTGTTTACCGCCGCCATGATTGGAGCAGCAGGTGTGGGAGGAATCAGTTTTTCTGCCCAAGCGGCCATGCCCAAGCTGTCGAAAATGAATCCGCTTAGCGGTTTAAAGCGAATGGTTGGCATGCAAAGCTGGGTAGAGTTGATCAAATCAATCCTTAAAGTGGTTCTGGTCACTGGTGTCGCCATCTATTTGATCCAAGCATCGCAGGCCGATCTGATTCAATTGAGTATGGATGTGTATCCGCAAAACATCTTCCATGCTTTAGATATTTTGCTGAACTTTATTTTGCTGATCAGTTGCTCGCTATTGATTGTGGTTGCCATCGATATTCCATTTCAAATTTGGCAGCACGCCGATCAGTTAAAAATGACCAAGCAAGAAGTCAAAGACGAATACAAAGAGACTGAAGGTAAGCCGGAAGTGAAAGGCCGTATTCGTATGTTGCAAAGGGAAGCGGCTCAACGTCGAATGATGGCGGATGTTCCTCAAGCTGATGTTATTGTTACTAACCCAGAGCACTTCTCGGTAGCGCTTCGTTATAAACAGAAGACAGACCGTGCGCCAGTCGTGATCGCTAAAGGTACTGACCACATGGCGATGAAGATTCGAGAAGTCGCCCGCGAACACGACATTACGATTGTGCCCGCACCACCTTTGGCTCGTGCGTTGTACCACACGACAGAGCTCGAGCAAGAGATCCCCGATGGGTTATTTACTGCCGTCGCTCAGGTTTTGGCATTTGTATTCCAATTGAAGCAATACCGAAAACGAGGTGGACAGCGTCCCAAAATTCAAGATTATGATTTGCCAATCCCACCCGAACACCGCCATTGATACGAAAAGCGGTAAAGCCTTAAAAAAGCTCGTTTGATCAAAAGCTAAGCTCTATTTGAGTGTTTAGTCATTATTTTGGCGCTAATTATGGTACATAGATTGCTTAAAACGCTTTAATTATCAACCCTACCTAAACTTTTAGGCTAAAGCGGTCGCGTATTAATAGTAAGAGCTTACGTGACGCTTCAATCGATTGAGATCTCTCGCAGTATGAAGTTAAGCCTGCCGTTTGCAGATAAATTGCCACGAATCCCTCAACGTGAAATGCCAGCTATTGGTGCTCCGGTGATGGTTTTGGCCACCCTAGCGATGGTGGTACTGCCGATTCCAGCATTTTTGCTGGATATGTTCTTCACCTTTAACATCGCGCTGTCGATGGTGGTGTTGTTAGTGACCGTTTACACACGTCGCCCTTTGGACTTCGCTGCTTTTCCAACGGTATTGCTGATCGCCACGTTGCTCCGCTTGGCTTTGAACGTTGCCTCGACTCGTGTCGTCTTACTGCATGGTCATGAAGGCGGTAATGCGGCAGGTAACGTAATTGAGGCGTTCGGTAACGTCGTTATTGGTGGTAACTACGCGGTCGGCCTAGTGGTTTTCCTCATCTTAATGATCATCAACTTTATGGTGGTGACCAAAGGTGCGGGTCGTATCTCTGAGGTAAGTGCTCGCTTTACGCTTGATGCGTTGCCGGGTAAGCAAATGGCGATTGATGCGGACTTGAATGCCGGATTGATAGACCAAGAGCAGGCAAGAGTTCGTCGTTTTGAAGTGACCAAAGAAGCGGATTTCTATGGCTCGATGGATGGTGCCTCGAAGTTCGTAAAAGGGGACGCGATTGCCGGTATTTTGATTCTGTTTATCAACATCGTCGGCGGTCTGTCGATCGGTATGGCGCAGTATGGATTGGGTTTCGGTGAAGCGATTGAAATCTATACCTTACTGACAATCGGTGATGGTTTGGTCGCACAAATCCCATCGCTATTGCTGTCGATTGCAGCGGCAATGATGGTGACGCGCCAAAACACCGATGAAGACATGGGTGAACAGCTGGTCTTCCAGATGTTCGACAACCCAAAAGCGCTGATGATTACTGCGGCTATTCTTGGTGTGATGGGCATCGTACCGGGCATGCCACACTTTGCGTTTTTGAGCCTTGCAGTCGCGGCCGGTGCAGCGGCATATTTCATCGACAAACGGCAGAAGCAGAAAGCGAAAGAGCCCGCTTTACCAGCAACAGCAGACGAAGGTGCAGAACCTTCCTCACAGCGCGAACTGTCTTGGGATGACGTCCAGCCAGTCGATATTATTGGCTTGGAAGTCGGTTATCGCTTAATCCCTTTGGTGGACAGAGACCAAGGTGGGGAACTGTTAGAGCGCGTAAAAGGCGTGCGTAAAAAGTTATCGCAAGATTTTGGGTTCCTAATTCCAGCGGTTCATATTCGTGACAATCTTGAGCTGACCCCAAACAGTTACCGAATTACATTGATGGGAGTTGCGGTGGGCGAAGCAGAGATTCGTCCGGATCAAGAGCTAGCGATTAACCCAGGTCAGGTGTATGGCATGATTGATGGTGAGCCAACCATTGACCCTGCTTTTGGACTGGAAGCCGTATGGATCCGAGAAGATCAGCGAGAGCACGCGCAGGCTCTGGGTTATACGGTTGTTGATTCATCAACGGTATTAGCGACGCACCTAAGCCAGCTATTGACCAACAACGCATCACAGCTAATTGGCCATGAAGAAGTAGAGAATTTATTAGAAATGTTGGGACGCAGCGCGCCTAAGTTGGTCGAGAACTTTGTTCCTGACCAATTACCATTAGGTGTGGTGGTGAAAGTCCTACAAAACTTGTTAAACGAGGCCATTCCAATCCGCGATATTCGCACGATTGTTCAAACTTTGGCTGAGTACTCAAGTAAGAGTCAAGAAGCTGACATATTGACGGCAGCAGTTCGAATTAGTCTTAAACGCCTAATTGTTCAAGAAATCAATGGTATAGAGCCTGAGCTACCAGTGATTACTTTGATACCCGAACTGGAACAAATATTGCATCAAACTATGCAAGCATCAGGAGGCGAATCCGCGGGGATTGAACCGGGACTCGCTGAGCGATTGCAGTCTTCACTAAGCCAAGCGACACAGGAACAAGAACTGAAAGGCGAACCTGCCGTTCTGCTTACTTCCGGTGTATTACGCTCGACATTGGCAAAATTTGTGAAGAACACAATACCTAATCTCCGGGTACTGTCTTACCAAGAAATACCGGATGAAAAACAGATCAGAATTGTGCAAGCCGTGGGTAACTGATCTCACGCATCATTAATGGATTCATAGTTTGAAAATAAAGCGATTTTTTGCCAAAGACATGAGAACGGCGCTGCTCCAAGTGAAAGAGGAGTTAGGCGCGGAAGCGGTGATCATGTCAAACAAGAAAGTGGCTGGTGGAGTAGCGATTGTTGCGGCGATAGATAGTGAATCTAATCCGTCTCAAGCAAGCGCAGCGTCACAGCAAAATCGCGGTGCTTCTCAATCGAATCGCTATAACGAACATCGTCAAATGTCATCGTCTTCTGCTGATCGTTACCAAGATCGTCATTTAGATGAAGATAAAATTAGCCTGAACAGTAATAACAGTAACAATGAAAAAACAGGCTCAATGACGCAGCGATTCGCTAATATGCTTAAGCAATATAGCGGTGGTGCAGCAGATGCTGACGATCACGTAGCGGAAAATGAAGATTCGCTCTCTGCTTTGCTGCAACGCCAAAATAAGCATCGCGACGGCTACAACCAAGAAAAGCCAGCGCCATATCAACCAGATTCACCTTTGGCGAAGCTAATCGCACAGGACAATCGATTTGAACGTCCGACGCCCAAGCTGGACCCGACGCGCTATGACCGACGTCGCCCAAGTGATGAGCGTGACGAATCGGCCGATGAGCTAGAAAGCATGCGCGAAGAGATGACGTCAATTCGTCGTCTGTTGGAGCACCAAGTTTCTGGCCTGATGTGGCAAGAAGTAGAACGCCGTGAGCCGCTAAGAGCAATGCTGATTAAGCGCTTAGAGCGAATGGGCGTTTCTCCGGAGTTAGCAGACCAGATGGCCTGTTATATTCCGGAAGATACAAAGCCAGCGCGAGCGTGGAAAGCGTTATTGTCGCTGGTGGCGGATCAAATCAATATTCCTAAACAGGACATTTTAAAACGTGGTGGCGTAGTCGCATTGTTGGGTCCGACGGGGGTTGGGAAAACAACAACCGTAGCGAAACTCGCAGCACGCGCAGCCATGGAATACGGTGCCGACAATGTGGCCCTTGTGACAACAGATACATATCGCATAGGTGCACATGAGCAGCTCTCAATTTATGGAAGAATCATGGGTTGTCCCGTAAGAGTTGCTAAAGATTCTAACGAGTTAGCCGATGTTATATATCAGCTAAGAAACAGAAGACTGATTTTGGTCGATACGGCAGGGATGGGGCAACGAGATGTGAGGCTTTCCGAGCAGCTCGACACTCTAATGCAAGAGAGCGGAGAAGTGATTCACAGCTACCTTGTTTTGCCGGCTACCGCACAACGTCGTGTTCTACAAGAAACGCTGGATCACTTCCGACGTATACCACTTTCGGGTTGTATTATGACGAAGCTTGATGAGTCATTAAGCCTAGGCGAATTCATCAGTGTAGTGATTCAAAACGCAATGCCAGTAGCTTACATCGCTAATGGTCAGCGCGTACCAGAAGACATTGTGATAGCGCAACCAAAATATATGCTTGCGAAAGCAAATGAACTGTTAGAGAAGTCGACAGAGAACGAACCTCACTTTTGGAACAGTGACAGTGAAGGACTCTAAGGCGGCGGACTACTATGACTGAGAATATGATACACGATCAAGCAAGCGGCCTCCGTCGCTTAACACAACCATCGTTGACCAAAGTGATTGCTGTTACTGGCGGCAAAGGTGGTGTGGGGAAATCAAACGTAACACTGGGTCTGGCGATTTGTATGGCTCGCCAAGGCAAGAAGGTGATGGTTCTCGACGCTGATTTAGGTCTGGCCAATGTGGACGTGATGCTCGGAATTCGTGCAAAACGTAATCTAGGACATGTCTTAGCGGGTGAATGTGAGCTAAAAGATGCGATTGTCGAAGGGCCTTATGGTATAAAGATAATTCCTGCAACTTCTGGCACACAGAGCATGACAGAGCTTTCTCACGCTCAGCATGCCGGACTCATCCGAGCATTTGGTAGTCTTGAAGACGAAATGGATGTCCTGCTGATTGATACCGCTGCTGGTATCTCTGACATGGTAATCAGTTTTTCGCGAGCAGCTCAAGATGTGGTTGTAGTTGTGTGTGATGAACCGACGTCAATCACAGATGCCTATGCATTAATCAAGCTGTTGAGTAAAGAACACCAAGTTCAACGCTTTAAAGTTGTAGCAAATATGGTCAGAAGCTACCGTGAAGGGCGAGAATTGTTTGCAAAGTTGACACTAGTCACAGAGCGATTCTTGAATGTTAGCCTTGAACTCGTAGCATGTATTCCATTAGATGATAAAGTACGACAGGCTGTAAAAAGACAAAAAATTGTCGTTGATGCGTTCCCACGCTCGCCTGCCGCTTTAGCTATCAGCTCACTAGCAAACAAAGCGTTGACGTGGCCACTACCGAAAACACCAAGTGGACACTTGGAATTTTTTGTGGAAAGGTTGCTAAATCGTACCGAATTCGCAGAGGACCCTTTTGGTGAATAAAGCGATAACCTATGACCAACATGGCAAATTTAATAGCCAGCAGGCGTTCATTGAACGTTATTCAGTGTTGGTTAAGCGCATTGCTCACCACCTACTAGGCCGTTTACCGCCGAGTGTTCAGGTAGAGGATTTAATTCAGGCCGGCATGATCGGTCTTATCGAAGCTCAGCAGAATTATGATGGTTCTAAAGGTGCGAGCTTTGAAACTTATGCAGGTATCCGTATTCGTGGCGCAATGTTAGATGACATGCGTAAAGGCGATTGGGTACCGCGTTCTGTTCATAAAAATAATCGAGAGATTAACCAAGCGATTGCGGAGCTGGAAGGCGAATTAAATCGAGATCCTACTGATTCTGAAGTAGCCACGCATCTCGGTATGACACTGGATCAATATCATAGTGCTCTTACCGATATCAACTGCTCAAAATTAGTCGGTATTGAAGATTTAGGCGTTTCTGATGATGTGATTTCACCGGCGGATGAAACCGATGACAGCAACCCATTCAAAGGGGTAGTTGATGAATCATTTCGAAAAGCACTGGTTGAATCAATAAAACAGCTTCCAGAGCGTGAAGCTTTGGTTCTTTCGCTTTATTATGATGAAGAACTCAATTTGAAAGAAATTGGCGATGTGTTAGGCGTAAGCGAATCTCGCGTAAGTCAAATACTGAGTCAAGCGATGCAACGTTTACGTACCAAGCTCAGTGCGTGGACACAAAATGACTAAAAACACTGATTTTACGATTCAGTGGAGGCAATTTTGAATAAAAACATGAAGATCCTTATTGTTGATGATTTCTCAACAATGCGCCGTATTGTTAAAAACCTGCTTCGTGACTTGGGTTTCAATAACACTCAAGAAGCGGACGATGGTTTAACCGCATTACCAATGCTGAAAAAAGGTGACTTCGATTTTGTTGTAACTGACTGGAACATGCCAGGTATGCAAGGCATCGATTTGCTTAAACACATCCGCGCGGATGCAGAACTTAAGCATCTGCCAGTTCTAATGATCACGGCTGAAGCGAAGCGTGAGCAGATCATTGAAGCTGCTCAAGCAGGTGTAAACGGCTACATTGTTAAGCCATTTACTGCTGCAACATTAAAAGAAAAATTAGATAAAATTTTCGAGCGTTTATAACTCTCTCTTTCTCTTTGTTATTCGAGTCATTCATACCAATTATTAAATACCTATTAAATGACTCGTTTAGCGTTTTCAAAGTGATAAGAAGAACTAAACGTAAAAGGGTCTATTCAGAATGATCTCACTAGAGCAGGCGAAGTCACTCGTTCAAATGCTAGAAAACGGGGAACAAGACCAAGCCAATATGCTTGTTGCCTCGATTTACGAAGGTGCCGATAACCCAATGCTGCAAGAAATTGGAGCGTTAACTCGAGACCTTCACGAATCACTCAAGCAGTTCAGTCTCGATCAGCGCATGACCGAAATTGCGAAAGACGAAATCCCTAACGCTAGGGATCGTCTCAATTATGTGATCGAGAAGACAGAGCTTGCAGCCAACAAAACAATGGATGCGGTCGACTGCTGCCTTCCTATCGCTGATAACCTGCATGATTGCCTTCTAAAAGTTCGTCCTCAATGGAATGAACTCATGCACGGGCGCATAGAATTAAGCGAATTTAAAGCACTGTGTCACCGAATCGACGGGCTATTAGTGCAAGTCGAAGGTGACAGCACTGAATTGCGCGGCCAATTGACCGAAATTCTCATGGCGCAAGACTTCCAAGACCTAACTGGCCAAATCATTCGCCGCGTAATTACGTTGGTTAATGAAGTTGAAGGCCGCTTAGTGGAAATCCTAACCGTATTCTCTGGAAATAAACTTGAAGAACATATTCAAGTTTTGTCAGAACCGGCAGATAAAAAGAATACACAAACAAGCGAAGCCGAAGGCCCGATTCTTCATCCAGAACTGAGAGAAGATGCGGTTTCATCGCAGGACGAAGTCGATGACTTGTTGTCCAGTCTTGGATTTTAAAGGTAACGTATGAGCTACGATTTAGACGAAGATATTCTTCAGGACTTTCTCATTGAGGCTGGGGAAATTCTCGAGCTGCTTTCTGAGCAGTTGGTTGAATTGGAAAATAACCCAGAAGACAAAGACTTACTTAATGCTATTTTCCGCGGGTTTCATACCGTAAAAGGCGGTGCCGGCTTCCTTTCATTGGCAGAGCTAGTCGATACTTGTCATGGTGCGGAGAACGTGTTCGACGTTTTACGAAACGGTCAACGCACGGTAACGCAAAACTTAATGGATACGATGCTAAAAGCTTTGGATACGGTTAATACCCAGTTCCAGGCTGTTCAAGATCGTGAGCCGTTAGAAGCTGCGGACCCTGAGCTTCTTGAAGAACTTCATCGTCTATGCAAACCTGAGTCAGAAGATGAAGTAGCGGCAACCGTAGTTGAAGAACCAGTGGCTACTCCAGAACCTATTATTCCCGAGCCTATCATCGAAGAACCGGCTGCACCGTCAGCACCATCAAGTGTCGGCTCTGTTGATGAAATTACCCAAGACGAATTCGAAAAGCTACTGGATGAGCTTCATGGTAAAGGTTCAGCGCCAGGCGCCTCAATGTCTGCGACATCTACAACGCCATCTGAACCGCCTCAATCGAGTGCACCATCAGTTGAAAGTGGTGATATCACTGATGATGAGTTTGAACGTTTACTCGATGAACTGCACGGTGTAGGAAAAAGTCCTTCTACGGCAGAGGCTGCTGCATCTGCATCCGTACCAGTAGAGCCACCTAAAGCGGCAGAGCCTTCCGCTCCAGTGTCATCTTCATCAAATCAAGACAGTGACTTAATGACGGACGAAGAGTTCGAAAAGTTACTCGATGAGCTACATGGTTCAGGTAAAGGTCCAACGCTAGAAGAATTGGACATGGCAACGAAGCCAGCGTCAGCAAACGTAGAGCAAAGCCCTGCGAAACCTGAGCCTGTTGCTAAGCCAGCACCCGTTCAAGCAGCGCCAGCACCAAAGCCAGAATCTAAACCAGTCGCGGTAAAAGAAGAAGCCAAAGCACCAGCGGTTAAAAAACCTCAGGCTGAAGCAACCGTTCGTGTTGACACCTCGACGCTTGATACCATCATGAACATGGTGGGTGAGCTCGTATTGGTGCGTAACCGTCTACTAAGCCTTGGTTTGAATAGCGACAACGAAGAGATGTCCAAAGCGGTCGCTAACCTTGATGTGGTAACTGCGGATCTACAAGGCGCGGTAATGAAAACGCGTATGCAGCCAATTAAGAAAGTGTTTGGCCGTTTCCCGCGCGTTGTCCGTGACTTGGCTCGTAACCTAAATAAAGACATCGTGCTAGAAATGCGCGGTGAAGAAACCGATCTCGATAAAAACCTTGTAGAAGCATTGGCCGATCCGTTGATTCACTTGGTGCGTAACTCGGTTGATCACGGTATTGAAATGCCAGACGCACGCGCGAAGGCCGGCAAATCACGTACAGGTAAAGTGATTTTGTCAGCATCGCAAGAAGGGGACCATATTGAACTATCCATCGTAGATGATGGTGGCGGTATGGACCCGAACAAACTGCGTGGCATCGCGGTGAAGCGTGGCATGATGGATGAAGATGCGGCGGCACGTTTAACAGATAAAGAGTGCTTCAACCTTATCTTCGCACCTGGCTTCTCAAGTAAAGATAAAATTTCTGACATCTCTGGTCGTGGTGTGGGTATGGACGTGGTTAAGACGGCGATCAATACCTTAAACGGTTCAATCGATATCGATTCTGAGCTAGGCAAGGGCACTAAGATTACGATCAAAGTACCACTAACGTTAGCGATTTTACCGACTCTGATGGTTGGTGTTGGCGGTCATCCTTTTGCTCTACCACTGGCTTCGGTGAGTGAAATTTTCCACTTGGATCTTAGTCGTACAAACGTGGTAGATGGTCAGCTGACGATTATTGTGCGTGAGAAATCTATCCCACTATTTTACTTACAAAACTGGTTGGCATCCAAATCGCAAAACGTCCAAGAGCGTACTGGTCACGGTCACGTGGTGATTGTACAGATTGGTAACCAGCGCGTTGGTTTTGTTGTGGATACGCTTATTGGTCAAGAAGAAGTGGTTATTAAGCCACTCGATAATCTATTACAGGGCACTCCAGGTATGGCTGGTGCGACAATTACTAGCGATGGCCATATTGCATTAATTCTAGATGTGCCTGATTTACTTAAGCGATATGCTGCGGCTTCACGCCTTTAAGCAAAGCTGACGTTATTAAAAGGAATAAGATGGCGATTAAAGTACTAGTCGTTGATGATTCGAGTTTTTTCCGACGTCGCGTGAGCGAAATCATCAACTCAGAATCGCGCCTAGAAGTGATTGACGTTGCGGTAAATGGTAGAGAGGCGGTTGAGAAAGCCAAATCTCTCAAACCTGACGTCATCACGATGGATATTGAAATGCCAGTGATGGATGGCATTACAGCTGTACGTGAAATTATGGCCGCTGCTCCAACGCCAATTCTAATGTTTTCGTCCCTGACCCACGACGGGGCGAAAGCTACGCTTGATGCGCTAGATGCGGGCGCATTGGACTTCTTACCGAAAAAGTTTGAGGACATTGCGCGTAACCGTGAAGAAGCGGTGTCATTACTTCAACAGCGTGTGATTCAGATTGCCTCGAAGCGCGCTTTCATGCGTCGACCTATCGCTCGCCCAACAGCGAGTACCAGCACGACTACTCGATCATTAGGTTCAAGAACGGCTTCACCTGTGACTCCAACACCAACTCGACCTGCTGCGACAAAGTACCGTGCTTCTGGTAAGAAGTATCAACTGACGGCAATTGGCACATCAACAGGTGGCCCCGTTGCTCTACAAAAAATTCTGACGCGTTTGCCGATGAACTATCCGCATCCGATTGTATTGATTCAACACATGCCAGCAACGTTTACTGCTGCGTTTGCCAGCCGTTTGAACACCTTGTGTAAGATTCAAGTGAAAGAAGCACAAGATGGCGATGTGTTACAGCCCGGTGTGGCATACCTTGCACCAGGTGGGAAACAAATGATGGTGGATGGACGAGCGGGCGCTGCTCGTCTTCGCATTATTGATGGCGGCGACCGCATGAACTACAAACCATGTGTGGATGTGACTTTTGGTTCTGCCGCAAAAGTATATGGCGACAAAGTGCTCTCTTTAGTGTTGACAGGCATGGGTGCAGACGGTCGTGAGGGCGCTCGCATGTTGAAGTCTGCAGGCTCAACAATTTGGGCACAAGATGAAGAAAGTTGTGTTGTTTATGGCATGCCCCAAGCGGTTGCTAAAGCAGGCATTTCTTCAGAAGATTTACCGCTTGACCGCATTGCTGAACGCATGTTGGTGGAAGTTGGCCTAGCTTAGGATTCATCATGATTGTTTGGAGTGTAGCTAACCAGAAAGGAGGCGTGGGTAAAACCACCTCAACAGTGACATTGGCGGGCTTATTGAGCCAGAAAGGCCATCGAGTATTGATGGTTGATACTGATCCTCACGCCTCACTGACTACTTATCTCGGTTATGATCCTGATGCAGTAACTTCGAGCCTATTTGATTTATTCCAGTTGAAGACGTTTTCTCGTGAGACGGTTAAACCGTTGATTTTAGAAACAGAGCTGGAAGGAATGGATATCATTCCCGCGCATATGTCCCTTGCCACGCTTGATCGCGTAATGGGTAATCGCAGTGGTATGGGATTAATCTTAAAACGGGCGCTGCAAACTGTCTCACAAGACTATGACTATGTGTTGATTGATTGTCCGCCAATCCTTGGCGTGATGATGGTGAACGCGTTGGCAGCCAGTGACCGAATTTTGATTCCTGTTCAAACAGAGTTTTTGGCGATGAAAGGTCTAGAGCGCATGATGCGTACGCTAACCATTATGCAAAAATCTCGCCCGGGCGGTTTCAAAGTGACTATCGTCCCAACCATGTACGATAAGCGCACGAAAGCGTCATTGCAGACATTGATGCAACTGAAAAAAGATTACCCAAATCAAGTGTGGACCTCAGCGGTGCCTATTGATACCAAGTTCCGCGATGCCAGTTTAAAGCACTTGCCAGCGTCGCATTTTGCATCTGGTAGTCGTGGTGTGTTTGCCTATAAACAGCTACTGATTTATCTGGAGAGGTTGGCGTTCGATGAGCAGTAATGATGTGCTGTCCAGTGAACAAGCACTTGATGACTACTTTAATGCATTACTGGATGATGAAACTGAAATAACGACTCTTGAGGAAGACCTTGACCTGTTGGCTCAAGAGGTATCATCTGCAGAGCCAGAGCCAGAGCCAGAGCCAGAGCCAGAGCCAGAGCCAGAGCCAGAGCCAGAGCCAGAGCTAGAATTACAGCTACAATACTCGGAGCCAGAAACGTACCAGTTTCAAGAAACATATCCGCCAGAGTTGGAAGCTCCAAACCTGGAAGATGTTCAAAGGCTATTAAGTCAGCTTGAAGCAAGCAACCCAGTGGCTGAGTTGGATATTGATAGTATTCTTGAACAAAATACGATTGATATTGCAGCAGAGATAAAAGCGGCTGAGCCTGAGGTACAAACCTTTAGTGAGGTGCCTGAGCTTCAGGGTGTTGAGGAAATACAGGACTGGGTGATTGATGAGCCAGTTTTTGAGGAAGCGCAACCAGAGGTGGATGAACCTCACGCAGTGATCGAACAAAGTATCAATATAGAATCGAACGTCGATACTGAACTCGAAACACAAGCAGATTCCGATATACCAACGGTCTGGGAAAGCACGAAGCGAAGTGAGGACTTCCAAGTTCTTTACTTTGATGTGAATGGTGTCACGTTTGCTGTACCTCTTGATGAGTTAGGTGGTATTCATCGCATTAGCGAGCTTAACCATTTGATAGGAAAACCCGCCTGGTATTTGGGGCTACAAACAAATCGCGAGCAGCAGTTTGATGTCGTCGATACCGCGAAATGGGTGATGGCAGATAAGCTTCGTGATGATAGCTATAAAGATAACTACCAATATGTCGTCATGCTTGGTGAGAGCATGTGGGGGTTGGCCAGTAACCAATTAATGGGGACTGAAACGCTTAATATCGACAAGGTTCGCTGGCGTGAGCAGGCGGGTAAACGCCCTTGGCTAGCGGGCATGGTAAAAGAAAAAATGTGTGCCTTAATTCATGTCCAGGCGCTCATTGACATGCTAAACGCCGGTTTAGATGTCAAATCACTGAATTAGATTTAAGTCGGGAACGACATTAACGAGGATTAACTATGTCTCAAGCTTTTGAAGTAGAAGTGAAGAAAGATGCATCGAATGACGAAGTTCTTCAGTGGGTGACGTTCCAGCTAGAAGAAGAAACGTACGGCATCAACGTAATGCAAGTTCGTGAAGTACTTCGTTATACTGAAATTGCCCCTGTTCCAGGTGCACCAGATTATGTACTTGGTATCATCAACCTACGCGGTAATGTAGTTACTGTTATCGATACACGTTCACGTTTTGGCCTGATGGAAGGCGAAGTCACTGACAACACTCGTATTATTGTGATCGAGTCTGAGCGTCAAGTGATTGGTATCTTAGTAGATAGCGTGGCAGAAGTTGTTTATCTGCGTTCTTCTGAAATTGATACGACGCCTTCAGTTGGTACCGACGAGAGTGCGAAGTTCATCCAGGGTGTGAGCAACCGTGACGGCAAGCTTCTTATCCTTGTGGATTTGAACAAGCTGCTAACAGATGACGAGTGGGACGAGATGGCTCACCTTTAATGGCTGAATGATGATGGCTGAAGAGACTCTTTTATCTGCTCCATTCCTTGCGGGTGGCGTCGCTTTTATCGTGTTGGTATTGGTTGTTTTGCAACTGCGGATTCGCTCGGGGTTACAAAAGCAGTTAGATCAACAACGAGCTCAATCTCGACACGCAGATAAAGAAGTGCAAAAGTTGAGTAAGCAGTTACTCGAAGTGCGCTCGGTTGTCGTTGGTCTTGGACAAAAAGTGACGGAGCAACAAGACATTATTCAGCACTTAAACGAGAGAATTCGCGAACTCGAACACGCTGATACTGATGGTCGCTTGTACAGTCGCGCTTCTAAAATGGTACAGCTTGGCGCTGATATCAACGAGCTGATTGAAGAGTGCGAACTACCAAAAGCCGAAGCTGAGTTGATGCTTTCACTGCAGAAGAAACTGGCAGGGAAAGAGAAGATTCCACCATTAAGTGGTCAGCCATCAGATGACGCAGAATATCCAGCGCGTGGACGTCGTCGACGCTAAAGGTTATCAAGCGATAAAAAAGAGGCGTTATTACGCCTCTTTTTTTGTTTTTAGCCGCTAATGCTCTTCTTAAATACAACCCTAGATAACCTTCAGTCGATCTTGCTCTTAGTTCTGGCCTCTCAAATTCAAAATGAGCGCTTATAACTACTTATAGTTAATTTTATTAAAGTGTGATGATTAATTAACAAAAATACATGAACTTACATGTAACCTAGCCCTCTTATCCTGTTTTGTCATAACTAAGCTGTGCTAATATAGCGGCTCGTTCATTTTTTAGTTGAAGCTCTATGTTAGAAGTGTCTAACCTGACAGCAATCCGTGATGAAAGGGTTCTGTTTGAAAACCTGCAGTTTGAAATTAAGCCTGGTGAATTGGTCCAGATCGAAGGGCGTAATGGTACTGGTAAAACTACATTGCTACGGATTGTGACAGGGTTAGGTGATAGAGAAGAAGGTGTCATTAAATGGAAAGGCGAAGAGGTTGAAAAATCTCGTGATGTTTTCCATCAAGATCTGCTTTTCTTAGGACATCAAACAGGAGTGAAACGAGAGCTTACCGCATTAGAAAACTTACGTTTTTATCAATCTATTCAAAATAATCGCTCTTCAGACGAAGAAATCTTTATCGCTTTGACTCAAGTAGGATTAGCTGGTCGAGAAGATGTGCCTGTAGCACAACTTTCCGCAGGTCAGCAACGACGAGTCGCATTGGCAAGGTTATGGCTCAGTAAGCAAATTTTATGGATTTTAGATGAGCCGTTGACTGCCATTGATAAGCAAGGCGTCAAGGTGCTTGAATCTTTGTTCGCAAGTCATGCTGATAATGGCGGTATTGTTGTGTTGACGACGCATCAAGATATGTTTGCGGACAGCCCGAAACTTAGAAAAATAAAGCTGGGTGACTGATATGATTTCCTCGATGACCACCATCATTCGTCGTGAGCTCCTAATCGCATTTCGCCGTCAGGCAGACATTCTGAACCCGTTGTGGTTCTTTATTATTGTCATTACTCTCTTTCCTCTGAGTATTGGACCAGAACCTAATTTGTTAGCACGTATTGCAGCAGGCATCGTTTGGGTTGCCGCATTGCTGTCCGCCTTATTATCATTAGAGCGTCTATTTCGTGATGATTTTCAAGACGGTGCACTAGAACAAATGATGCTAATGCCGATTCCATTGCAACTTGTAGTGGTTTCAAAGGTCATAGCACATTGGTTGTTAACAGGGTTACCTCTGATTTTAATTAGCCCATTATTGGCGGTTTTACTTTCGCTCGACTTCAATACTTGGCTATCGGTTGTATTAACCTTGATGATCGGTACACCAACACTAAGTTTTATTGGCGCCATTGGTGTGGCGTTGACTGTTGGGTTGCAAAAGGGTGGCGTTCTTTTGAGTTTGCTTATTCTTCCGCTCTACATCCCAATTTTGATTTTCGCAACATCGGCAATTGATGCTGCCGCACTCGGTATGGCGTATAACGGTCAACTAGCGATTTTAGGTGCGATGCTAATGGGGGCGATGACATTAACGCCTTTTGCCATCAGTGCCGCATTACGAGTTAGTGTCAACTAACTCAATAAAGTGCCAATGAAGCGGCGCTTGATCAAAGAATTATTATTAAAGCACTGCTACGGTCTCAACCCTTTAGACAGTGTCCCTGAAGTAAGAGTGAGAACAAAACATGTGGAAATGGCTACATCCTTATGCCAAGCCAGAAGCAGCTTATCGTTTGAGTGGTAAGTTTCTGCCTTGGTTTTCTGTATTGGCCCTCGTATGCTTATCGGTTGGTACGGTTTGGGGGCTTGCATTTGCGCCTTCAGATTACCAACAAGGTGACAGTTTCCGAATCATCTACATTCATGTCCCATCAGCTATTTGGTCTATGGGCGTTTATATGTCGATGGCGATCGCTGCATTTATTGGCCTAGTATGGCAAGTTCGCCTATCTGATATGGCGGCACTTGCGATGGCTCCGATTGGTGCAGTATTTACTTTTATTGCTCTACTTACAGGTGCTGTTTGGGGCAAGCCTATGTGGGGCACTTGGTGGGTATGGGATGCCCGTCTTACATCTGAATTGATTCTTCTATTTCTCTACCTTGGTGTGATTGCGCTTTACCATGCGTTTGACGATCAAAAAACCGCCGCAAAAGCTGCTGGTATTTTAGCGATCGTAGGCGTAGTAAACCTACCTATCATTCACTTTTCCGTGGAATGGTGGAACACGCTTCATCAAGGTGCGACGATCACGAAATTTGAACAACCTTCTATTTCATCCGACATGCTTTGGCCGTTATTGCTGAACATCTTTGGCTTTGCGTTTTTCTTTGGTGCCGTGACGATGGTCCGTTTTCGTAACGAAATCATCAGTAAAGAAAGTCACCGCCCTTGGGTGCGCAAACTCGCAACAGAACAAACTCAGTGAGGTAACTGATTATGCATTTTGAATCTCTGAGCGACTTTTTTGCCATGGGTGGCTACGCATCATACGTATGGAGTGCGTTTGGTATTACTTTCTTATCCATGCTGATTCTTCTGATCACTAGCCTTCGCCGCGGTGATGCATTATTGAAAGAAGTGAAAGCAAAAATTGACCGTCAAGCTCGTATCGACGCAGCGAAGAACATGGAGAACACCTTATGAACCCGAGACGTAAAAAGAGGCTAGGTATTGTACTAGCGATCTTTATCGGTATTAGTGCCACCGTTGGTTTGATACTTTATGCGCTTAACCAAAATATGGACCTTTTCTACACTCCAACGGAATTGGTTAATGGTAAGCCAGATGGCACCAAGCCAGAAGTAGGCCAGCGTCTGCGTATCGGTGGAATGGTGGTTGTGGGCTCAGTTCGTCGAGATCCTAATTCTTTGAAAGTGAGTTTTGACCTGCACGATGTCGGTCCGAAAGTGACGATTACCTATGACGGTATTCTTCCTGACTTGTTCCGTGAAGGGCAGGGTATTGTTGCTCAAGGTGTACTGAAAGATGCCACGACAGTTGAGGCATTTGAGGTCCTAGCGAAGCACGATGAAGAATACATGCCACCAGAAATTGCAGAAGCGATGAAGAAAACGCATGAACCGCTTCAATACAGCACCGAACAGAAACAAGGAAGCGGCCAATGATTGCTGAAATCGGTCACTTTGCTCTCATTCTTTCGCTTGCAATGGCTGTGCTGTTGAGCGTATTGCCATTGTGGGGAGCATCGAATAATAACACCATGCTCATGAACACAGCGCGACCGCTATCTTGGTCTATGTTCCTGATGCTGTTGTTCTCTTTCGCCATTTTATGTTGGGGATTTTATACCAACGACTTCACGTTACAGTATGTAGCGAGCAACTCGAATAGTCAGCTTCCTTGGTACTACCGTTTAACCGCAGTATGGGGTGCGCACGAAGGTTCACTGTTGCTATGGGTTTTAATCCAAGCTGCTTGGACTGTCGCTGTAGCGACGTTTAGTCGTGGTATGCCGCAAGAGTCGGTTGCACGTGTACTTGCTGTTATGGGCATGATCTCAGTAGGTTTCCTACTGTTTATCATCCTGACGTCAAACCCATTCCTACGTACGTTACCGTTCTTCCCGGTTGACGGACGTGACTTGAACCCTCTGCTTCAAGATCCTGGTTTGATTGTTCACCCGCCAATGCTTTACATGGGCTATGTTGGTTTCTCGGTTGCGTTCTCTTTTGCGATCGCATCCCTAATGACCGGACGCCTTGATACGGCTTGGGCTCGTTGGTCTCGTCCTTGGACAACTGCAGCATGGGTATTTTTAACACTTGGTATCGCACTAGGTTCTTGGTGGGCTTACTACGAACTTGGCTGGGGTGGCTGGTGGTTCTGGGACCCAGTAGAAAACGCATCATTCATGCCTTGGTTAGCGGGTACCGCATTAATGCACTCTCTTGCCGTGACAGAAAAACGCGGCACATTTAAAGCGTGGACGGTACTATTGGCAATCTCTGCATTTTCGTTGAGTTTGTTGGGCACCTTCTTAGTCCGTTCTGGTATTTTAGTATCGGTGCATGCGTTCGCGTCTGACCCGTCGCGCGGTATGTTTATTCTAGGCTTCCTCGTTTTCGTTATCGGCGGTTCTTTATTGCTGTTTGCCGTAAAAGGGGCAGCAGTGCGTGTACGAGGTAACTTCGACTTAGTCTCACGTGAAAATGCGCTCTTAGCCAACAACGTATTACTTATCGCCGCTCTTGTTGTGGTGTTAGTGGGGACACTGTTGCCGCTCGTACACAAGCAGCTTGGTTTGGGGTCGGTCTCTATCGGTGCGCCATTCTTTGACATGCTGTTTGCGTGGTTAATGATGCCATTCGCTTTCCTGCTTGGTATTGGTCCTCTTATTCGTTGGAAGCGAGACAATTTATCTAAACTTGTGAAACCAATGCTCGTTTCAGGTGTGCTTGCTTTCGCCTTGGCCGCGCTATGCGTGTACCTGTTTGCCGATTTCTTCTCAACCATGGCTTACATTGGTTGGGTGATGGCGATTTGGATTATTGCGATGCATGGCTTTGAACTGTACGAGCGCGCAACGCACCGTCATAGCTTTAGTGAAGGTGTTCGCAAGCTGCAACGTAGCCACTGGGCAATGATGTTGGGTCATGTTGGTCTGGCGGTATCTGTTATCGGTATTGCGATGGTACAGAACTACAGCATCGAGCGTGATGTACGTTTAGCACCTGGCGAACACTTCCAAATTCAAGGCTATGATTTCTACTTCTCAGGCTTGCGTGATAAAGATGGTCCAAACTACGATGGCTACATCGCAGACTTTGAGATCACACACGATGGCAAATACGTGAATACGCTTCACGCAGAGAAGCGCTTCTACCGTACGGCTAAGTCTATGATGACTGAAGCAGCCATTGACCGTGGTATTAGCCGCGACTTATACATTGCAATGGGTGAACGTTTAGACGACAACCGATCTTGGGCTGTTCGTATTTACTATAAACCGTTCGTTCGTTGGATTTGGGCTGGCTCTTTGATTATGGCATTAGGCGGCGCACTAGCGATTTCTGATAAACGCTACCGCTTCCGTAAATCGCCGAAGAAAAATGCGAAGTCAAAAGAGCCGGAGGTATAACATGAATAAGAAAATCTTATTTATTCCGCTTGTCGCTTTCATGATTCTAGCGGGCATTTTCGCAACCCAATTAATGCGTAACCAAGAGGGCGATGATCCAACTAAATTGGAGTCGGTTTTGGTTGGCAAGCCAGTTCCTGAATTTCATTTAGAAGACCTGGCTGAGCCTGGAAAACAGTACGACCAATCAATTTTTAAAGGTGAACCGTTGCTCTTGAACGTTTGGGCAACGTGGTGCCCAACGTGTTATGCAGAGCATAAATACTTAAACGAATTGGCGGGTAAGGGCGTTAAGATCATCGGTATGAATTACAAAGATGATCGTAATAAAGCAATAGGTTGGCTGAATGATCTCGGCAACCCGTACTTGATCAGCCTATTTGATGGTAGTGGTATGCTTGGCCTTGACCTTGGCGTTTATGGTGCTCCAGAAACATTCATTATTGATGCAAATGGTGTGATTCGCTATCGCCATGTAGGGGATGTAAACCCACGTAATTGGTCAGAAACACTGGAGCCGCTTTACAACAAATTGGTTGAGGAGGCGAAGCAATGAGAAAGCTAATTCTTGCCGTTTTTGCTGCGATGACATTATCTCTTGCTGCTCATGCGGCCATTGAAGTGTACGAGTTTGATAATTTGGAACAAGAACAGCAGTTCAAAGAGTTAAGCCATACGCTCCGTTGCCCTAAATGTCAGAACAATACGATCTCGGATTCTAACGCTGAACTTGCTCAGGACTTACGCCATAAGGTGTACGAAATGACCAAAGAAGGTAAGTCCAAAGATGAGATTGTTGATTACATGATCGCCCGTTACGGTAACTTCGTGAGTTACAACCCACCATTTACGGTCGCGACTGCGATTTTGTGGCTAGGGCCACTCGCTGTAGTACTGGGTGGTTTTGGTTTGATTGTACTGCGTAGCCGTAAATCTAAAGTTAAGGCAAAAGCGAGCAGTGACGAGCAATGGGATGAGCAAAAAGAAGCTCGTTTAAAAGCATTGCTTGAAGAAGAGAACAACGGAGATAAGAAGTAATGACACTATTTTGGATTTCCACCGTTGCTCTCACGCTTATTGCTTGTGCGCTGGTGGCTTTGCCGCTGATTAAACAAAAAGCGAACAATGATGATGTGTTACGCGATGAGCTCAACAAGGCATTTTATAAAGACCGACTATCTGAGCTTGCAGAAGAAACTGACGAAGGTCTGGTTGAAAGTGAAGACGAACTGATTTCTGATCTAAAGCAATCACTGCTTGACGATATCCCTGGTGATAAAGCGCAAAAAGAAACCAAGGTTTCTCCAATCGCGGTTTTAGTTCCATCGGTAATTCTGACGGTGGTGCTGAGCTATGGTTTGTATTATAAATTTGGCGCGTCAGACGATATTGTTCAATGGCAAGAAGTGTCTGCAAATCTACCTGAGTTATCGAAAAAGCTGATGTCGGCTTCTTCTGAGCCGCTGAGTGACGATGAAATGGCGGATTTGACCCTTGCGCTTCGAACTCGCTTACATTACCAGCCGGAAGACTCGACAGGTTGGTTACTGCTAGGTCGTATTGCGTTAGCAAATCGTGATGTCACCACGGCTATCGATGCGATGGAAAAATCATACCGCCTAGAGCCCAAAGATCCTGATGTGATGTTGGGTTATGCACAAGCTCTGATGCTGTCTCAAGAGGAAATGGATCAAGCGACGGCTCGCTCATTACTCGGCAAGCTGATGCAGCAAGACTATGTCGACCTGCGTGTGTTTTCTTTGTTAGCGTTCGATGCGTTTGAGCGTCAAGACTTCCCGGCAGCCATCAAGTACTGGGGAATCATGCAGCAAATGATTGGTCCAGAAGATAGCCGCTACGAGATGTTGTCACGCAGTATTGAGAGTGCTCGTAAGCAAATGGGCGAAGCGGTTTCACCGGATAAGAGTGTAGCTGTGACAATTAATGTGGCACCAAATGCTCAGTTGGATCCAAACGCAGTTCTGATTGTGTCAGTACATCGTTCAGATGGCTCCCCAATGCCTGTGGCTGCTGCTCGTTATCCGCTAGGTACTTTCCCTCGCACAGTCGTATTAGATGATGGCAATGCCATGATGCAAGGGCAAAAGTTATCTACACTCGATAAGCTAATCGTCCGTGTGCGTGTAGATTCTGACGGTAACGTAGCAACGCGTGATCAAGATTGGCACGGAGAAAGTGACGTCGTTGAATTTGGCGCACCAGTAGAAGTGACCATTGATCAGCAGTATTAATTGTTAACATCTGTCTCTGAAACATGACAACGAGGTAGAGTCAGTTGCCTTTAGTGGTATGACTCTAAACGATCGAGTAGAATACCGAAGGCCAGCGATTGCTGGCCTTTATTTATTCCCATATCTGAGTCATCTTTACTATGTATCCTGCTCAACATACGTACAATGGTTAATCGGGGTGACTTAGGTACATTAATAGTCGTTATGGAAAATAAAATGTATAACAAGGGTAAATCTACCTTCTTGTTGCTGTTAGCCGTTGGACTGGTTGGCTGTTCAAGTGCGCCTGATGAAGCAGTAACAGGACAAGAAACAAATCAAACGACTTCTGATGTGTATGACCCGTTGGAAGGCTTTAACCGAACCATGTGGGAACTCAACTACGAATATTTAGATCCGTATTTGGTTCGTCCTGTATCACTTGCGTATGTAGAATACACGCCAGTTCCTATTCGTTCTGGTATCGCTAACTTCTTATCGAACTTAGATGAGCCAGCAAGCATGGTTAATAACTTAATCATGGGTAATGGTACGAAAGCCGTGGACCACTTTAACCGTTTTTGGATTAACTCGACGTTCGGTATTTTCGGTTTATTCGATATTGCAAGTGCCGCGGGTATTACGAAGTACGACGAGAAAGCGTTCAGTGATGCAGTAGGCCACTATGGTGTTGGAAATGGTCCTTACTTCATGGTTCCAGGTTATGGTCCGTATACCTTACGTGAAGTGACAGATACCGTAGATAGTACGTATTTACCCCTCTCTTATCTCAACTTCTGGGCGAGTTTGGGTAAGTGGGCGTTTGAAGGAATGGAGAAGCGTGCTTTGTTAGTACCGCAAGAAGCGCAGCTAGACTCGTCGCCGGATCCATATATTCTTACTCGCGATGTTTATATCCAGCGTCAAAACTTTAAAGCAGAAGTTGAAACGGTAGAAGAAGTTAACATCGAAGAAGAAGAGTATTTAGATGAATATCTAGAAGACTTTTAAGCGTTGTTCTTCATAATCGAGAAATGAAAAAAGGCTTAGCTGATGCTAAGCCTTTTTTGTATCTACTGTGCCGTCCTAAATAAGGTTGACACTTTCCACCCCCCAAAATTGGAGAGTGTTATGAAATCAACAACTAAAAGAAC
>NZ_JAWORD010000033.1:0-41887 GCF_033337665.1 Vibrio sp. Vb2960
TTAGCATGAGTAGTTTTACAGGCAAAGCCGAAACGGATGATAACCACCTACTGAAGTAGGTGGTTTAGGGCTGAAAAACAAAAAGAGCGACCGATATGGTCGCTCTTTTCTAAATCTAAGTGGGTACCAAGCTAACTAAGCCGATAATGATGCTATCACTTGGTTGACTTCTTTAAAGATGGTGAGCCTTTTATGATCGTTGACGTCAGGTAGTAACACTTTGCCATTGTCGAACTGAAAACAGCCAACCCCAACAATAAAAAATTGACCTTTGAACAACGTTTTAACAAAACGGGCCACTTGTAATGGTCGATATACAGCAAACTCACGTAGCATAACTCACCTCAATTCCTTTGAGAAAACACGGATTGCTTATTTTTCCTCTGCAATCTTAATGCGCAATTTGCGACGGAACTCATTTTAGCAAATTCTAAATATAACGCAAGATTACACCACTCCATACGTTAAATAAATGTTATCAACGGTCCTACAAATTTCTAGGATCTGGATATATACTGGAAGCTTCCAAACCTCGTACGGAATATAACAATATGAAAACTAAGACTCTCCTACCTCTACTACTGGCCTTAACGCCAAGCTTGACCTTTGCACACAACTTGTCAGTGGGAAAAAGCGTTCCTCCTGTCAATGTTGCCGCTTACGGCGAGATTGTTTTACAAGGCGAAGGCGTTGCATACCAACCCTGGGCAACTCAACATATGCAAGGCAAAGTTCGTGTTATTCAAGCCATCGCAGGCCGTAGCAGCTCAAAAGAGATGAATGCCCCTTTAATGTCGGCAATAACAGCGGCAAATTTTCCACAAGAAAGCTACCAGACCACGACTATCATCAACCAAGATGATGCAATTTGGGGGACAGGCTCGTTCGTGAAGTCTTCAGCTCAAGACAGCAAAAAAGAGTTTCCTTGGTCATCCATGGTTCTTGATGAAAATGGCGTAGTTGCTAATACTTGGGACCTGAAAGAAGAAAGTTCGGCCATTATTGTTCAAGACAAAACGGGCAAAGTTCTGTTTGTCAAAGAGGGCGCACTTGAGCAAGATGAGATAACAAAAGTCATTGAGCTTATTAAACAGAACATCTAGCTTCATTGAATGGCTCCTTGTTCCTGTTGTAAGGAGCTATATGAATTTGATTAGAAGCATGGGCAGTGATAACTCTGCTCTTTATAAGTGCGACACTTCCATCAGAGAGTATTACCAATATTTTTCGGCACGTATGTGTTGAGTTAAATTTTTCTGCTAGCCAACAAAAGAGTGAACTTTTATTCATTATGGGTGTTATATTATAACAGTCGGTAAGAGGAGCTCAGATGTACCACCACCAGCAAAAAATACTAAGATATTGGTATCGCACTGCTTTATTTTTCAGTGTTGCGTTGCTGATCGCTTGGAACTTTGCGGTTGTACTTCATCAAGTCGATCTGACGCCCGAGCATCATACCCATCATCATTGCCAATTATTTTCTGGTGTTCAGCACGGTATAGCAAAGGTACAACCTACCCTCTCTACACCGACTTTTACGCGCGCCCAGCATCATCATGTTTTTTTGCATCTCGTGTACCGCGAAGAAGTTCTTGGCGCTGCTCGTGCCCCTCCTTATTTTGCTTAATTTCCAAACTATTCCACACTCAAAATTATTGAGTTCATTTCCGCACCTAGTGTGTCAGGAACAATAACTTAGTGAAACTCGAATCTGAGCAATACCGCCTTTGGTTAATGCCAGTAAAATTAGGAAAAATACAATGTCATCAAAACACGTTTTAGCCCTTGCTATTGGCCTCACTTTATCGACAGCAGCGAATGCAAACGAATACCGCCAGCATGGTGCTCATGTGCATGGTCACGTCGAGTTTAATATCGCCCAAGATGGCAAAGATCTGTTAGTAGAGATCACAGCTCCTGGAGCTGATGTTGTGGGTTTCGAACATGCTCCAGAAAACGCACAACAAGAGCAAGCGCTTAAACAAGCCGTCGCTACACTCGAAGACAGCAACGCATTGTTCGCTATTAACTCACAAGCTGATTGTAATATTGAAGAAGCTTACGTGAGCCACAACCTAAGCGAAACTCATGAGGAACATGATCATAGTGAGCACGACCATGATGACCATGCACATCACGATCATGAAGGGCACGAACACCATGATCATAATGAACATCATGATAAACATGACCACCATGACGCTCATGATGAGGCGCACGATCATGGCGGTCACGGTGAATTTTCGGTGCAATATCGCTTCAGTTGCGAACAAGTTAATCAGCTTAGCCAAATCCAAACCGATTGGTTTAACCAATTCCCAACTACAGAGTCCATCAGCGTCAATATATTCACTGATACCATGCAATCAGCAATTAAATTAAGCAAAGATAACACCCAAATCGTAATCAAATAACACGAGTGGCGTGTAAGTACCCACTTACACGCCACAGCTTTGGTGATTTAATATGACTGAAACCACACCAAATGTTGTCGAGCTAGAGGATGCCCAATTTTTCTGGCCCGGTTCAACCAACCCAACCATCCACATCCCCAAATTACACATTACACAAGGCGAGCATGTGTTTATCAAAGGTCCAAGTGGCTGCGGTAAATCGACCTTGCTCGCTTTGTTGACGGGGATTAACACATTAACTTCAGGCTCTCTATCTGTACTCGATACTGACCTTGCTAGTTTAAGTGCCAGTCAGAGAGACCGCTTTCGCGCCAATCATATTGGCTACATCTTTCAACAGTTCAATTTATTGCCGTACCTTAACGTACTTGAAAACGTATTATTGCCATGTCAGTTCAGTAAAATACGACGTGACCGTGCCCATTTAGGTGCCTCATCTCAAACATTAAATGAACAGGCTCAGGCCCTACTAGAACGACTGCACTTGCCAAACGAGCTTCATACACGCCCTGTCTCTGAATTGAGTATTGGTCAACAACAACGTGTGGCTGCGGCTCGAGCTCTGATAGGACATCCAGAGTTAGTGATCGCTGACGAACCAACCTCAGCTTTAGACTATGACAATCGTAAAGCATTTATTGAGCTCCTTATGGAGCAAGCGAATCAAGCCAATGCCACACTGGTATTCGTTAGCCACGACCCAACACTCGAACCCTTATTCGATCGCACGCTTAATCTACCCGACATTAATCAAGTATCTAGCCTAGGAGCCATATCATGAGTGCTGTTGTAAAGCTCGCCTGGAAAAGCTTGATGAACCGCAAAGCGACGGCAATTCTAACCATCATGACCGTTGCGATTTCAGTGGTACTCCTCTTGGGCGTCGAGCGTATCCGAACTCAAGCCAAGGATAGCTTCGCCAATACAATTTCAGGCACTGACCTCATTATTGGTGGACGCTCTGGGCAAGTGAACCTATTGCTCTATTCTGTGTTTCGTATTGGTAATGCGACCAACAACATCGATTGGAAAAGCTACCAAGAGTTTGCCAATCATCGTTCAGTCGATTGGGCTATTCCAATCTCGCTTGGCGACTCGCATAAAGGCTTCCGAGTTATGGGAACCAATCACAGTTACTTTGAGCATTACAAGTTTGGAAGTAAGCAACCACTAACATTTAACAAGGGCAGAGAATTCAATGGTTTATTTGAAACCGTGCTAGGTTCTGATGTCGCTAAACAACTTGGTTATGATATCGGTAGCGAAATCATCATTGCCCACGGCATTAGCGACGTTGGCTTTAGCCGTCATGACAATCTGCCATTTAAAGTTGTCGGTATCCTTGCACCTACAGGAACACCAGTCGACAAAACTGTCCATGTATCATTGGAAGCCATCGAAGCCATTCACGTCGGATGGGAAAGTGGTGCGCGTTTGGGCCCGACACCCAAGGCACAAGATCTCAAAAACAGAGACTTTCAGCCCAAACAAATTACCGCTATGCTCGTTGGTTTGAAATCTCGTATTCAAACTTTCGCCCTGCAAAGACAAATTAACACCTACCCCAAAGAGCCGCTTAGCGCCATTATGCCCGGCGTTGCGTTGCATGAGTTATGGGGAATGATGTCTGTTGCAGAGCAAGCCCTAATGGCAGTATCTGGTTTTGTCGTGATCGCAGGGTTGTTAGGTATGTTAAGCAGTCTATTAACTAGCCTACAGGAACGCCGCCGTGAAATGGCGATTTTGCGTGCCATGGGAGCAAGGCCTCGTCATGTTTTCTCACTCTTAATTAGTGAAGCCAGCTTGCTTACTGCTGCTGGTATTATTACTGGCGTTACTGGGCTGTATGCCATTCTTGCTATCGCGCAGCCGATCATCCAACAGCACTATGGAATACATCTCACCTTAAGCATCTTATCTACTTATGAGTGGATGCTATTAGGTTTCGTACAATGCGCTGGTATTGTGATTGGTTTCATTCCCGCACTCCGCGCCTACCGACAGTCACTGAGTGACGGAATGACAATAAGGATTTAATAAAATGTGGAAAAAAATTCTCGCAAGTTGCTTGCTGGTCGTCGCATTCACAGCGCCTGTTATGGCCAGCGAAGAACCATTGAAGCTTGACTGGATTGACCTTGTTCCAGAAAAAGAGCGTAAGTTATTCGACAGTATAGGCATGCCCGCATCTGATCACAGTGGTGGCGCAGCCCAGCAGTCCAAGATTGGTAACGTTCGACCAGAACTGAACGGAAGCCAAGTTAAAATTCCAGGGTTTGTTATCCCACTTGAAGGTGATGCCGATACCGTCACCGAATTTTTATTGGTGCCATATTTTGGAGCTTGTATTCACGTGCCACCACCGCCTCCAAACCAGATCATTTACGTGAAGTTTCCGAAAGGCGCGCCTGTTCAAGAGTTGTGGGATGTCATATATGTGGTTGGAACGTTGAAAACCGAGACGATAAACCACGAACTGGCAGAAACGGCTTACGTTATTGAGGGATCAGAAATAGAAGCCTACGACGATATGTAATTTAAGTCGTCGATAAGCCTCGCTACACCTAAGGCGTCACACTGGCGCCTTTTTTAGCTTTGTGCTACACGATATAACGAGATAAATACGCTAATACGCCCACATAAATAACCAAAAGAAACGCTATCGACAGGTGCTTTTTGAGTTTACCTGCTTCTGAGAACTTCATAGCCCCTCCAAAATAACGATAACAATTTTAACAACTCATTATCATTTTGAATAGCCCTATTCGTTCAAAAACTGAGAACTCCTGTCTGGTCGCTTGGTCAGATAAGGTGTAAATTTAAACGTGCGAACCGCGCAGTTCTTGGTAGGAAAACGAATGGCAGACCCGACAAAGCAACCTGTTGTCATCGAACATCAGTCAGACACAAAAAAAAATACGCAACAAGAAAAGAAACAAGGCTACATAAAAGACAGTGCTAGTAAGGTAAAAACCATAGCCCAAATACACGGTCTTGACGCCTTACTGCAAACCGAACCGCCAGCCAAATCTGCGTTTGAAAGAGCCCAATTGCGAGAGCAAAGACGCCAAGAACAGCGACAAAAAAACTTAGAACAGATTTTAAAATTAGCGCACAGTTCATGCCGAGATGAGACAGCGGGAGAGCCAGACCAAGATTGGTTGCATCGATTTTTTGAGATGGCTCAAGACATCCATAACAGCGCGATGCAAAAGCTATGGGCTCAAGTGATGAAGCGTGAAGTGACCAATCCGGGTTCAACGTCCATGAAAGCGTTGAAAACCCTCAAGGATATGTCACCAAAGGAAGCACAAACTCTGCAAAGAGCCGCCTCTTTAGCGTGCAGTTTTGGAGGGGATCACAGCAGAAAACTGCTGATTGGTTACAAAGCGCAAGGAGGCATATTTAGCTTCGGCAAGCGAGACGTCGCTAACAGCCTAAATATGGGAAGTTTTCAACTGCCCTATTCAAGCTTGTTGCTCTTAATTGAATTAGGGCTGCTGCACAGTGCCGAACTTGAATCTGGCGAAATTAGTATCGAGACACCGTTGGTCCTCACCTACCAAGGTAAAAACTTGTCACTGAACGTAAACAGTAAAGGTGTCCGCCTTTTATATTACCGCTTCACACCCACAGGTAATGAGCTCTGTACCTTGCTCGGAAACAAACCACATGCCGAATACTACGCTCAAATGCTTGCACTGTTAAATCATAGATTTAGTGTCCATAGTGAAGCTAAAAGTACGGTTCATCATACCGTCTAGCCAGCTTGAGAAGCATTTGATCACCTATGATCCAAATACTTCTCAAGCAGCTCAAAGAGCTTTAGGTCACCTATGATCTAAATGCTTTTTTATCGGATCACACCGCGTTGTTTAAGATCGATTAAGCACAAATCCACCAGCTCATCGACACTCTTTTCTCCCGCGGGCAAATCGATTTCAGGGTTCTCTGGCGCTTGATATTCCGAATCAATACCAGTGAAATTAGGAATCTCTCCCGCACGGGCTTTACGGTATAAACCCTTAGGATCTCGACCTTCGCAAACCTCTAGAGATGCATTGACATACACTTCGATAAACTCGCCTTCTGGCAATAAATCGCGTACTAACTTCCGCTCTGCACGATGCGGTGAAATAAACGCCGACAGAACAATTAAACCCGCATCTGCCATCAACTTCGCCAGTTCACCAATACGACGAATGTTCTCGCGCCGGTCCTGTTCAGAAAAACCTAAATCGCTACACAAACCATGTCGTACATTGTCACCATCCAATAAATAGGTGTGGTAACCCAATGCTGCAAGGCGATTTTCCAACGCCCCAGCTACGGTTGATTTACCCGCTCCAGATAAACCAGTGAACCACAATACGGCAGGTTTTTGCTTCTTTAATTCAGCACGAAACTGTTTATCAACCGAATGCTGGTGCCAAACAATGTTTTCATCTTTTACCGTCGTTTCGGCAGTCATAACGTATCCTTGTAAATATCGGAATTAAAACGGGAAAAAGACCGGGATCAAAGTAAGTACTAATACAGAGTACACAATCGAAATTGGCACTCCAATTCTCACGTAGTCGGTCAATTTGTAATTTCCTACGCTGTACACCAGCAGGTTAGTTTGGTAACCGTAGGGAGAGATAAAGCTCGCACTCGCGCCGAACAAAACCGCCATGATGAATGGCATCGGATCCACGCCATAACCCACCGCCATGCTATAGCCGATAGGAAAAGAAAGCGCAGCCGCGGCATTGTTTGTCACCAATTCAGTGAGTACCAATGTCATGATATAAGTCGCCACCAAGGCACCAAATACTCCCCAGCCATTAAACGCTTCAATAAACATCACTCCCATTCTTTCTGACAATCCAGAAGAGATCATCAGTTGAGCAATAGACAAAGCGGAACCGACAATCACGACGATATCGATCGGAAAACGGCGGCGCAGTTCTGAAATCTGCACAATACCAAACGCAATAAGCGCGATAAGGTACGCAGCTAGACCTTTAATAATCGGCACTAACTCTAATAGAGCGCATCCAATTACGGCTGCAAAGCCCAGTAATACAATGGAAGACTTATTCGTATCAAGCCGAGCGCTAGAGTCCAAGTCATGCACTAAAACAAACTCTTTACGATGAGCTCGGCGTTCAGACTCAAAACGCTTGCCTGGAACCAGAACTAACGTGTCCCCTGGCGCTAAGGTAATGCTACCCAAGCCACCTTCTAGGCGTTCGTGGCCTCGGCGAATCGCCACAACAACGGCATCGAATCGGTCGCGGAATCGGCTCTCTTTGAGGGTTTTGTAGCAAAATGTCGCCGACGAGCTCACCACAACTTCGATAAAGTTTTGCCCATTTAAGTGCTGCTGACCAAACAACTTGAGGCCCGGAATTTCTTGCAGGGTCGCGACGCTCTCAACATCGCCACAAAATAACAGGCGGTCTTTTGCGTTGAGCACAAAATCCGGTCCCACAGAAGAAACAGTAACACCATCGCGCACCACTTCTGCAAGAAACAGTTTGCGCAGCGCACGTAAATTATTCTCGCTGATCGTACGCCCAACTAGCGGTGAGCCAGGCTCAACGCGAGACTCAAGAAAGTAAGGTAAATCTTCTTGGTTTTGATCATCATAATTCGGTAGCAAGTAGCTCAGTGGAATAAGAATCAGCATCCCTCCCACCAGCACAGCCAAACCTATCATCGTAGGTGTAAAAAAGCTCAGGCTCGGTAAGCCTGCGTCTTCGACAAAGCTGTTGATGATTAAGTTAGTCGACGTACCAATCAAAGTTAATGTGCCACCAAAAATGGCGGCGTAAGACAAGGGGATAAGTAATTTCGAAGGTGCATGCTGCTGATTACGCTTAATCGCCCCAATCAATGAAACAACCACAGCGGTATTATTCGTAAATGAAGAGAGCAAGGCGGTCGACACACCGAGCTTAGCAATCACGCTGCCTAACTGGCCCTCAGAGATACTTCGGCTCACCCAACTGATCAGCAGTGTTTTTTCTAGAGCACAGGATGCAAGAATCAATAGAACCAGGGTTAACAATGAAGAGTTGGTAAAATTGGATGCGATAGTGGCTGAATCCATCATCCCAGCCATGAATGCAATAAAAGCGGCACCCGCAAAGACATAACTAGGCTTAATTTTCGTGACAAGCAAGCAAGTGATAATGCCAAGCAAAATCGCTAACACAAACCCTTGTTCCCACATAGCCTTTCCTTACCAAATAGCCCTAAAGGGCACAACAACGACTCATTTATCCATGAATCACCGACAAACGAGCAAACAGACAAAAATCAGCGCAAGCGAAAAGAACATCAGAATGCTCGGTTTCTTGGGCTCCACCGAAGCATTCTGGTATTAGGAGAATACCTAACGACATTTCGCAATTCAGTTAGGTAGCGACGCCCCAAGTACAACAGCAAACAGTGCCTGAAATTATCGTACTTGGGTGAGCCAGTTACTTTTTCAGAAACTGGCTGACGTCTTTTGCTTCCCAGTGTGGGAAGTGTTTACGGACAAGCGCATTAAGCTCAACTTCAAACGCAGAGATGTCCGTCAAATCGCGCTCAACCACGGCGAGGCTCTCTTTAACCATGCCAGCACCAACCGTCACGTTTGTCAGACGATCGATAATGATAAAGCCACCGGTATCTGCACAGTCTTGATAATTGTCCAGCGCGACTGACTCATTAAGGGACCATTCACACAAACCAATACCATTCAATGGCAGCTCTGCCGAGCTATGAGTCGAGAGATTATTAATGTCATATTGATGACGAATCGCTTCAACATGACCTACGGTTTTCTTACCTGCGATTTTGATGTCATAGTCACGACCCGGTTGCAGGGGTTGCTCTGTCATCCACACGACATCGGCAAGCAAATGGTTTGTGGTTTCCACTTGAGCATTATCTAGAACAATTAAGTCGCCACGGCTAATATCGATCTCATCGCTTAGCGTCAGAGTGACAGCTAATCCGGCACGAGCTTCTTCGATATCACCATCAAAGGTCACAATACGTGCCACTGTTGACGTTTTACCCGATGGCAATGCTTTAATGGCATCACCGACTTTGATCGAACCAGAAGAAATGGTCCCCGCAAAACCACGGAAATCTAGGTTAGGGCGATTAACGTATTGCACAGGGAAGCGGAATTCACCCGCGCCTTTTTCTTGATCCACATCGACCGTTTCAAGAAGCTCAAGCAATGATGGGCCTTTAAACCAAGTCAGGTTTTGGCCTTTATCCACCACATTGTCCCCTTCAAGCGCTGAGATCGGGATGATTTGAATATCAATATCCCCTGTCAGATTCTCAGAGAACTTCAAATACTCGTCGCGGATCTCTTCAAAGCGCTCTTGGGAGTAATCCACTAAGTCCATCTTGTTGATCGCCACAACAAAGTGCTTCAAACCCAACAGGTTGGAAATGAAAGAGTGACGACGAGTTTGATCGAGAATGCCCTTACGTGCATCAACCAGAATCACAGCTAAGTCACATGTCGATGCACCTGTAGCCATGTTACGTGTGTACTGCTCGTGTCCAGGAGTATCTGCAATGATGAATTTACGTTTCTGCGTCGAGAAATAGCGGTAAGCCACATCAATCGTGATCCCCTGCTCGCGCTCAGCTTGTAAGCCATCGACCAACAACGCAAGGTCAGGCTTTTCACCCGTGGTGCCCACACGTTGGCTGTCTGAGTGCACTGCCGCTAGCTGATCTTCATAAATTTGTTTTGAGTCATGGAGTAAGCGACCGATTAATGTACTTTTACCGTCATCCACCGAGCCACAAGTCAAGAATCTAAGTAACGACTTGTACTGGTGTTGTGTTAAATAGCCTTCGATACCAAGCTCGGCTAATTGAGCTTCAACTGCACTGTTCATTATCTTTCCTTAGATCCTTTAGAAGTAACCTTGACGTTTCTTAAGCTCCATCGATCCTGACTGATCGTGGTCGATCGCTCGGCCTTGGCGCTCACTCGACGTTGCCACCAGCATCTCTTCGATAATGCCAGTTAAAGTGTTTGCTTCAGACTCGATGGCCCCGGTCAATGGATAACAACCAAGGGTACGGAAGCGCACGCTCTTCTCTTCAATCACTTCACCCGGTTGAAGCTCCATACGATCATCATCCACCATGATCAGCATGCCATCGCGTTCAACAACTGGGCGTTTGTCCGCGAGGTAAAGCGGCACGATCTCGATGTTTTCTAAATAGATGTATTGCCAGATATCAAGCTCAGTCCAGTTAGACAGTGGGAATACACGAATGCTCTCACCCTTATTAACCTGACCGTTGTACGTCTTCCATAGCTCAGGACGTTGGTTTTTAGGGTCCCATGTATGGTTCTTATCGCGGAATGAATACACGCGCTCTTTCGCCCGTGATTTCTCTTCGTCGCGGCGCGCACCACCAAAGGCAGCATCAAAACCGTACTTGTTCAGCGCTTGTTTTAAGCCTTGAGTCTTCATGATGTCAGTGTGCTTAGAAGAACCATGAACAAACGGGCTACAGCCCATGGCTAGACCTTCTGGATTCTTATGAACCAAAAGCTCAAAGCCGTATTTGGCCGCGGTACGATCACGAAATTCAATCATCTCGCGGAACTTCCAATCGGTGTCGACATGCAGCAATGGAAATGGAATCTTACCTGGGTAAAAAGCTTTACGCGCTAGGTGCAGCATCACTGATGAGTCTTTACCAATCGAATACATCATGACTGGGTTATCAAACTCAGCCGCAACTTCGCGGATAATATGGATACTCTCCGCTTCGAGTTGTTTAAGGTGAGTTAAACGTTGTTGGTCCATGTTTTGTATTTCCTTTTTAAGCTTGAAGGCGCATTACGTCTCTAATCTTTGGTCTGAAATTATATGGAGCTGGCAATAGCACTTTTGTTGAATTCAGTACTAGACAAAAACCAGTCTAACTTTTGAGACAGTCGCACTACCTCTCCGACAACAATCAAAGATGGCGATTGTGCTTCCTTCGATAAATCAGAGAGTTGGGAGAGTTCTCCCGTAAATACTTTTTGTTGAATCTGCGTGCCACGCTCAATAATGGCAATCGGAGTCGACGCTGAACGGCCATGCTTAATGAGTTGATTCTGAATATAGTGTGATTTCATCAGCCCCATGTAGATCACTAAAGTCTGATTCCCACGCGCCAACGTGGACCAATCCATCTCATCACTTTCTTCTTTCAAGTGGCCAGTCACAAAGATGGCCGATTGCGCATAATCACGATGAGTCAGTGGAATACCAGCATAAGCGGTTGCGCCAGCTGCTGCGGTAATGCCAGGGACAACTTGAAAACGAACGCCGGCATCAGCAAGCACTTCTAACTCTTCACCACCACGACCGAATACAAACGGATCCCCACCTTTAATGCGCACTACTTTGTAGCCCTGCTTGGCAAAATCCACCAAAAGCTGATTCGTCTTCTCCTGCGGCACACTGTGATGCCCAGCTCGCTTCCCAACGCACACCAAAATCGTATCGCTTGGAATCAATGCCATGATTTCTTCAGACACCAAGTAGTCGTACAAAACCACGTCAGCTTGCTGCAAGCAGTTCAGTGCTTTCACCGTCAGAAGTTCAGGATCGCCTGGTCCTGCACCTACTAAGGCGACTTCACCAGGCTGTAGCGATTGCTTTGCAAAACGAGTAACACCAGCGACTGGGTTGTCAGAAACTAACCGGGGCTTTGGTTTAGGAAAAGAAGTGACTGAATCGTTCGTTGCCATGTGCTTGCTCATCGTCCATTGATATCGTTATGCAAGCATTATGGCGGGGCGTTTATATTACCTGAAATTCTAAAATTTCATTTTTTATTCAAAAATCTGCTAAGAAGTTTTTGTTTGGTCTCATTCAAAAGCGTGAAAAAGTCGGCGGTTAATATGAATAAGGTTCAGTAAACTGATTAATGTTCACAGTTTTCTGTATCTTTATCATCGAGTTGCACCTGTGTTTGATACATTACGCAGTACGATTTCCCCTTATCATTGAATTGGAGCACCAAATGAAAGTGGCAGTTCATCCTATTTCCCTCGCAGTTTTAAGTGGCATGCTAACGCTTGCTGGCCCAGCAATGGCCGATACCATCAAGCTTCGTATTATCGAAACCACCGACATTCACACCAACGTGATGGATTACGATTACTACAAAGACCAACCATCACAGCAAATCGGTTTAAGTCGCGCAGCAACAATAGTGAAACAAGCTAAGTCCGAGGCAGAAAACTCGGTACTAGTAGATAACGGTGATTTAATTCAGGGCAGCCCAATGGGCGATTACATGGCATCAAAGGGGATTAATCCCGGCGACGTGCACCCAGTCTACAAAGCGATGAACCAGCTAGACTACGATGTGGGCAACATTGGCAATCATGAGTTCAACTATGGCTTAGATTTTCTACAAAAGACGTTGAAGGGGGCAAACTTCCCTTACATCAACGCAAACGTATTTGATAAACAAACCGGTGAGCATTACTTCAAGCCTTACCTCATCAAAACTCACACATTTAAAGACACAAACGGCGAAGCGCATCAAATAAAAGTGGGTTACATCGGCTTTGTACCACCACAAATTATGGTGTGGGATAAGAAGAACTTAGAAGGCAAAGTCTTTGCTAAAGACATTAAGGAAACAGCAGAGAAACTGATTCCTCAAATGAAGAAAGAAGGCGCAGACGTGATTGTGGCGATTCCACACTCGGGCATTTCTACTGATCCATACAAACTAGGCGCTGAAAACTCTGTTTACTACCTCACAGAAGTTGAAGGTATTGATGCGATTGCTTTTGGTCACTCTCACGCCGTCTTCCCAGGGAAAGACTTCGCAAACCTACCTGGTGTTGATATAGATAAAGGGACCATCAATGGTGTAACGTCAGTGATGCCTGGTCGCTGGGGAAGTCACGTAGGTGTGATGGATTTGATGCTGAAAGAGAAAGACGGCAGATGGCAAGTCGTCGAAGGCCAAGCAGAAGCACGCCCTATCTTCGATAAAGTAAATAAGAAGTCATTAGCTAAAGCCGATGCAGATATTGTGAAAGCGTTAGAAGAAGATCACAAAGGCACTCGTGAATTTGTAAACCAACCAATCGGCAAAGCAAATGATGTCATGTACAGCTTCTTGGCATTAGTGCAGGACGACCCCACCATTCAAATCGTTAACCTTGCTCAGAAAGACTACGTAGAACGCTTTATTCAAGGCGACCCAGACCTTTCTGACATTCCAGTACTGAGTGCGGCAGCACCATTTAAAGTCGGCGGTCGTAAGAACGATCCGAATAACTTTACAGAAGTAGAGTCCGGTCAGCTCACCTTCCGTAATGCGGCCGATCTTTACTTATACCCAAACACCTTGGTTGCGATGAAAGTGAAAGGTAAAGAAGTTCGCGAATGGCTAGAGTGCAGTGCGGGTCAATTCAACCACATCGACATCAACAATCCTAAACCGCAACCTTTGATTGATTGGGATAATTTCCGTACTTACAACTTCGATGTTATTGATGGGGTTAACTACCAAATCGACGTTACCCAACCGCCGAAGTACGATGCAGATTGTAAAGTGATTAATCCAGATTCTCAGCGTATTGTGAACCTGACGTTCAATGGTAAGCCTGTCAATCCGAAGCAAGATTTCATCATCGCAACCAATAACTACCGTGCTTATAGCAATACTTTCCCTGGTACAGGCCCAGATTTCATTGCGTTTGACGCACCAGATGAAAACCGCTCTGTCGTCGCCACTTATATTTCTCGCGTGAGTGAAGAAAAAGGAGAAGTGACACCAAGCGCTGACAACAACTGGTCTTTCGCACCGATTAAGTCCGATAACAAGCTAGATATTCGTTTCGAAACCTCCCCTAGCGATAAAGCGGCGCAGTTCATCAAAGAGAAAGGACAATACCCAATGAAACGCGTGTCAACAGACGACATTGGTTTCGCAATTTATCAAATCGATCTGAATAAATAAGGTTGATTTGACAACAACACTAAGCGGCTCTCATGAGCCGCTTTTTTGTTATCAATAAAACCCGTTAAAATAAAGAAAACCGTTTCTGAGTTATCACATGCACAGCGATCTTTTTTCAGACTTAGTCAAACATGGCTTTTTAGAGACAGAAGCAAACCAACTTATTGAAAATGGTGAGTTGCTCGAACTGCCTACACGCCACATTCTTAATCACCAAGGGGAGTTTAGCTCACACCTTTACTTCATCATTGAGGGGTTATGCCACGCAAGCTATCTTACTGAGCACGGCAAAGAATTTAGTAAAGAATTTTATTGGGAGAAGGACTGGGTTATCGGGTTTGAGAGCATAATAAAGGACCAACCTTCGCCTTACTTATTGGAAACGCTGAACGCTTGTCAGCTATTTTGCTTGCCAATTGAAACGTTGCATCACTGGCGAGCAGAAAAGCACGCCATTTACTTAAAGCTACTCGAAAACCAACTGGTTAATAAAGAGAACAAAGAACGCTTTATGTTGCTCTACTCTCCAGAAGAACGATATCAATTATTTTGCGCTCATTACCCAGATTTAAAGCAACGTATTACCGATAGTCAAATTGCGGCCTACCTCGGCATTACGCCAATCAGTTTGAGCCGAATCAAAGCGCGCTTAACCAAAGATCACACTCTCAAATAAACTCAAAAAAGAAAAAAGCTCTTCAAACGAAGAGCTTTTTCTCTGCTATTTGAGCTATTTAAGAATTCGCGCCCGGAACTGTCGCCCTTTCATCTTGCCGTTACTAATGGTCTGTAGAGCCTTTTTAGCCACAGACTTTTCGACGGCAACATAAGCGCGTACAGGGAACAGGTGAATCTTTCCGACTTGAGAGCCTGGAATACCATTTTTTCCTGTCAAACAACCTAAAATATCACCCGGTCGTACTTTCTGTTTCTTACCGCCATCAATGTTAATCGTCACCATCTTCGCTTGGTATGGCTGCTGATTTGATTTGGCAGGCAATGTTGCTGGTACCACGTCCATCTCTAGGTATTCTTCAATACGAGCTACACGTAAACCGTCTTTCTCACCAAAAAAGCTGAACGCTAAACCTTTACTACCCGCACGACCTGTACGACCAATACGGTGCACATGAACCTCAGGATCGCGCGATAGCTCAAAGTTAAAGACAGCATCAAGATTATCAACGTCCAAACCACGCGCCGCAACGTCTGTTGCAACAAGGATAGACACACTCTTGTTAGCAAACTGCACCAATGCTTGGTCGCGTTCACGCTGCTCTAAGTCCCCATGGATATCGATAACGCTGAATCCTTTGTGATGCAACTCATCTGCGACACTTTGAACTTCTTTTTTGGTATTACAAAAAACCACCGCGGACTCTGGTTGGTGAGTCAGCAGCAAATTAGCCAACGCTTCATCACGTGCTTCCGAGCCTTCAACTTTATAGAAGTACTGCGCAATGCTTGAGGTATCATGCGTCGATTCCACCTTAATCACTTCCGGTGTCTGCATTATACGCTGCGCAATTTGCTCAATTTTTTCTGGAAAAGTAGCACTGAAAAGTAGAGTTTGACGCTGCTTTGGCGCTGCATCGATGATTGCATCTAATGCGTCTTGGAACCCCATGTCCAACATGCGATCAGCTTCATCTAGCACCAAGGTATTCAGTTCGCTAAGATCAATTCGGCCTTTTTCAAGGTGATCCAAAATACGACCAGGAGTACCAACTAGGATATGCGCACCATGCTCCAGCGAACCAATTTGTGGCCCCATAGGCATCCCACCGCAGAGAGTAAGCACTTTAATATTATGAATGCCGCGACCTAAAGTACGAATTTCCTTCGCTACTTGGTCTGCAAGCTCACGCGTTGGACACAATACTAATGACTGGACACGAAAGCGTTTGACGTTGAGGTTCGATAAAACCCCTAAACCAAATGCAGCGGTTTTACCTGAGCCCGTTTTACCCTGCCCGATGACATCACGATGTTTTAGGATTGTAGGCAAGCTCAAAGCTTGAATTGGCGTCATGTGGGTATAGTTCAGGGAATCAAGTGTGGCAAGTAACGCTGGGTTAAGCCCTACTTGATCGAATGTTTGTTTGCTCACGGGGATATCCTCAGGTGAGATGGAAAGAGGGCACATTATCACCAGATTTGGTGGGAAAACCAGTGCTAATTAACCTTTGTTAATGAGTATGAGCTCAAAACAAAGTAAAGTCAGTCACTCTATTCTCATTACGGATGACAACATGCTCACTTGGATTACTTTGCCCTTTGCTCAGCTAACAACCACACAGCTGTATGAAATGATGAAATTGCGTGTGGATGTATTCGTTGTTGAACAAACCTGCCCTTATCCTGAACTTGATGGTAAGGACACGCTGGAAGGCGTTTATCATCTAATAGGCTATCACGGTGATGAACTGGTTGCTTGCGCACGATTACTGCCCGCAGGCACTACGTATGACAATGTGAGTATTGGTCGAGTGGTGACAAAGCAGACCGCGCGAGGCGGTGGCTTAGGTCATAAGTTATTGGACAAGGCATTGGCACAATGCGAAACATTATGGCCAGGGCAGACAATAGATATAGGTGCTCAAGAACACCTCATCCAGTTTTATGCAAGTCATGGATTCAAGGTTATCTCAGAGTGCTACCTTGAAGATGGTATCCCTCATGTGGATATGCGGAAAGAATCCGTAGCGCTATAAGTTTCAATTCGATTGGTTACTATGAAAACTAATCGAATTAAAAAACTAACTAAAAAGACGCGATATATTCGCGTCTTTTCATTTGAAGCGTTTACTTGTTACGCCCAAAGGTCCCATCCGACAAACGGAAAAACATAACGGACCGCCCGCTTTTTTCCAGCTGTAGCATATCTAACTCGCCTTCGTCACTAAGCTTAAAGCGAATCAACTGTCCCTGCTTTATTTGGCTTAGCGGCTTATCACTGCCTTCTATTTTGACCAGAGCGCTAAGATCCGCCATAGAGAGCTGATTACTTCTGAAAACCTGCGCTAATGTATCACCATTTTTAACCGTGTACTCTTTCCAGTCTTCAGATTTCGGTCCAGAGTTCTGAGAGGTTCTCTGCTGGCTTAAACTCTGCGCGTTCAGCTCAATCGCTACGCGTTGATGATCGACCTCAGTCTGCTCAACTGGTTGATCTGTTTTATTTGGCAAAGGAATAACAAGGAGTACCAGAATCAATGGCACTAAGACCATCAAAGCACGCTGATGAAATTTAGGCAGACGCAACCAAAACTGCTTAACAGGCTGTATACGCTCCAACCGTTGCTCTTTGTTGAACGGCTGCTTCCAGTCGATAGCAGCGAATTTTTGTTTAACCAATTCGACATAGTCGACTTGCTGCTTTTTCTTTCTGCGACGATTCATTGTAATGAGTCCCTTAATACTTCTACGGTCAGTATAAAAATACCGACGCGGAGAGTATATGTTTTTCACCAAACTAAAATGGAATTGGGATTAAATTAGCAGAAATTTCACTTGGAGTAAGAGATAAGTCACAACCTGGCCGCCTCAATTAAGCATTCAGTCGCAATCATTTAAACCTAAGCTCGAAACTGATATCCTGTCACCTTTATCACTCCTAATAAGAGCGACATTCATGTCTGAAATTAAATTTGAAACTGCAGAACAAAAAGCAAGCTACGGCATTGGTCTGCAAATGGGTCAGCAACTTGCAGGCTCTGGTCTTGAAGGTCTTAGCGTTGATGCTATCGCAGCAGGTATTGCAACAGCACTAACTGGTGACATGCCATCAATCGAAATTGATGAAATCAACAAAGCACTACAAGAACTTCACACTCGTGCAGAAACAGCTCGCCAAGAAGCAGCAAAAATTGCGGCAGCAGAAGGCGAAGCGTTCCTAAAAGACAACGCTCTACGACCTGAAGTTAACGTTCTAGACTCTGGTCTTCAGTACGAAATCATTTCTGAAGGTACTGGTGCAGTTCCTACAGCAGAAAGCTCAGTTCGCGTTCACTACCACGGTGAGCTAACTGACGGTACTGTATTCGATAGCTCTGTATCTCGCGGTCAACCTGCTGAATTCCCTGTTACAGGTGTAATCAAAGGTTGGGTAGAGGCACTACAACTAATGCCTGTTGGCTCTAAGTGGAAGCTATACGTACCACAAGATCTTGCGTACGGTGAGCGTGGCGCTGGTGCGGCTATCCCTCCATTTGCAGCTTTAGTTTTCGAAGTAGAACTATTAGATATTATCTAATTGAAACCATTTTCAATTATGATTAAATAAAACGGCGCACTAGCGCCGTTTTTTTTGTCTAAACTGAATAGACTTTCTCACCTCTGAACCTTTCACTCTGATAGCCTTTAAAAATAAAATCACTTTTAAAAAACGCTCAACCTTTGGAGGTACTATGCGTAAAACACTCCTAACTCTAGCACTCCTATCAATCAACATTGGTAGTGCGCACGCATTCTTAGATTCAGTCACTCAAAAAAGTAAAGAAAGTGGCCTGATGGACATGGTCGGCAGCAGCTTGAACACCGAGTCATCTCCATTAACAGACATGCTAACTAGCCAATTACCAGTATCCACTGAGCAAGCAGCCGGAGGCAGTGGTGCGCTACTCGCTTTGGCTCAAAGCCAGCTTTCGCAAGAAAATAGTAGTGAATTACAGTCTTTGATTCCTGGACTTTCAAACTTGCAAGGAGCACAAAGCTTACTAGGAAATATTGAGAATATCAGTGCAGTCAAAAGTGCATTCGATACGTTAGGTTTAGACCCATCTATGATCAGTCAGTTTGCTCCAGTCATCTTGGATTACTTGAACAAGCAAGGCGCTAGCGAAGGGCTTCTAAGTTCGTTGGGCGGATTGTGGAATACTAGTAAATAAGCGTAAGTGATAATCACTTTTTAAATTGCCAGTCTGCATGGGTTGAAATAAATGCAGACTGGATATAAAGGTTTACTGAATTACAGATACAAAAAAGCCGAGCTAATGCTCGGCTTTCTCGTTCTTACGAACTGATTACTCAGCAGCTTCTTCAGCAGCTGGGCGATCTACAAGCTCAATGTAAGCCATTGGAGCTTTATCACCAGCACGGAAGCCAGCTTTTAGGATACGAGTGTAACCGCCCTGACGAGCAGCAAAACGTGGACCTAGTTCGTTAAATAGTTTTGCAACTACTTCGTTGTCACGAGTACGTGCAAATGCTAGACGACGGTTAGCAACACTGTCAGTCTTAGCTAGTGTAATCAAAGGCTCAACTACGCGACGTAGCTCTTTTGCTTTTGGCAAAGTAGTCTTGATAACTTCATGACGTACTAGAGAGCTAGCCATGTTGCTGAACATCGCTTTGCGATGTGAGCTGTTGCGGTTGAGTTGACGACCACTCTTACGATGGCGCATGACCTAATCCTTCTAACTAGTATCGATTAATCTTCAGCGATTGATGCAGGTGGCCAGTTTTCTAGGCGCATGCCCAGAGACAGACCACGTGACGCAAGTACGTCTTTAATCTCAGTAAGAGACTTTTTACCAAGGTTAGGCGTTTTAAGTAGCTCAACCTCAGTACGTTGTACTAGATCACCGATGTAGTGAATCGCTTCTGCTTTCAGACAGTTAGCAGAGCGAACTGTTAGTTCAAGATCGTCTACAGGACGCAGTAGGATCGGATCGAATTCTGGCTTCTCTTCCTTCTCCTCAGGAACTCGTACATCACGAAGATCTACGAATGCATCCAATTGTTCAGCTAGGATTGTAGCTGCACGACGGATTGCTTCCTCAGGTTCTAGAGTACCGTTTGTTTCCATATCGATAACAAGCTTGTCTAGATCAGTACGCTGTTCTACACGAGCTGCTTCTACAGCGTAGGCAATTTTGTCTACTGGGCTGTAAGTAGCATCTACTAGTAGGCGACCGATAGGACGCTCGTCTTCTTCGTTATGGATACGCGCAGAAGCTGGAACATAACCACGACCACGTTCAACTTTGATACGCATTGCGATCTCAGCGTTGTCATCCGTTAGGTGACAAATTACGTGTTCAGGGTTAGCGATCTCTACATCACCATCATGGGTGATGTCACCTGCAACCACAGGGCCCGAGCCTGATTTGTTCAAAGTAATGAACACTTCATCTTTGCCTTCGGCAACGCGCACAGCCAAACCTTTAAGGTTTAGAAGAATTTCAAGAATATCTTCTTGAACGCCTTCTTTCGTGCTGTACTCATGAAGTACGCCTTCAATTTCTACTTCTGTTACAGCACAACCTGGCATAGAAGATAGAAGGATGCGGCGAAGTGCATTACCCAGAGTATGACCAAAGCCACGCTCTAATGGCTCAAGAGTTACTTTTGCGTGAGTCGAGCTGATTTGTTCGATGTCAACTAGACGTGGCTTAAGAAATTCTGTTACAGAACCCTGCATTGTGTCCTCTCTTTAGTTTAAACCTTACTTAGAGTAAAGCTCGACGATCAATTGTTCGTTGATGTCAGCTGATAGATCAGAACGCTCAGGCATACGCTTGAATGTACCTTCCATCTTGCCACCATCTACTTCAATCCAAGTTGGTTTTTCACGTTGTTCAGCAACTTCTAGAGCTGCTTTGATACGAGCTTGCTGTTTAGCTTTCTCGCGAATAGAAACAACGTCATTAGCCGCTACTTTGAAAGAAGGAACGTTTACAACTTTACCGTTTACTAGGATAGCTTTGTGGCTAACTAGCTGACGTGCTTCTGCGCGAGTTGCGCCAAAGCCCATGCGGTAAACTACGTTATCAAGACGACCTTCAAGAAGCTGAAGTAGGTTTTCACCAGTGTTGCCTTTTAGGCGAGCAGCTTCTTTGTAGTAGTTACGGAATTGTTTTTCTAGAACGCCGTACATACGACGTACTTTTTGCTTCTCACGAAGCTGAACGCCATACTCAGATAGACGACCGCGACGAGCGCCGTGTACACCTGGTGCGTTATCAATTTTACACTTGGTATCGATCGCGCGAACACCAGACTTAAGGAATAAGTCAGTGCCTTCACGACGGCTAAGCTTCAGCTTAGGACCCAAATATCTTGCCATGATTCTTCTCCAATTGTCCTAGAAACGTTATACGCGACGTTTCTTAGGTGGACGACAACCGTTATGAGGGATTGGTGTAGCATCAACGATGTTTGTGATGCGGAAACCAGCGGCGTTTAGTGCACGAACAGTAGATTCGCGACCTGGACCAGGACCCTTAACCATAACTTCCAAGTTCTTTAGGCCGTATTCTTTAGCCATTTCAGCACAACGCTCAGCAGCAACCTGTGCAGCGAACGGAGTAGACTTACGAGAACCACGGAAACCAGAACCACCTGCAGTAGCCCATGCAAGAGCGTTACCTTGACGGTCAGTAATGGTTACGATTGTGTTATTGAAAGAAGCATGGATGTGCGCAACGCCATCTGCAACTTGCTTGCGTACGCGCTTACGAGCGCGAGTTGGTTGTTTAGCCATTGTACTCTACCTTCCCGATTATTTCTTGATCGGCTTACGCGGACCCTTACGGGTGCGAGCGTTGGTTTTAGTACGCTGTCCACGTAGTGGTAGACTGCGACGATGACGAAGACCACGGTAACAGCCAAGGTCCATAAGACGCTTGATGTTCATAGATACTTCACGACGTAGATCACCTTCTACAGTGTACTTAGCTACACCATCACGCAGTTGATCGATCTGCTCTTCAGTTAGTTCACTGATCTTAACATTTTCAGCAATACCCACTTCAGCTAGGATAGCTTGAGAGCGAGTTTTACCGATGCCGTAGATCGCTGTTAGAGCGATTACTGCATGTTTCTGATCAGGAATGTTAATGCCTGCTATACGGGCCATTATTCACTCCTAAGTGTTTCTATAAAAGAATTAGCCGCAGCAAAGCCCGTTATGGATACGCTGCGGAATACTACTTCTTTTGCACGCAAAAGGTAGGCCGAGGAATATACTCGACCCAACCTTCATTTTCAAGTAAAAATTTCTGCTAATTAGCCTTGGCGCTGTTTGTGCTTTGGCTCACTGCAAATCACGCGAACGACACCGTTACGCTTGATTACTTTACAGTTACGGCAGATTTTTTTAACGGAAGCACGAACTTTCATTGCTAAACTCCGTAAATGAAACTGAGTCTACCGCCGGATTAACGGCCGTAGCCTTTCAGATTCGCTTTCTTCAACACAGAATCATACTGTTGAGACATCAGATGAGTCTGTACCTGTGCCATAAAGTCCATAATTACAACAACTACGATTAGTAGCGATGTACCGCCGAAGTAGAAACGTACGTTCCACGCGACCATCATGAACTCGGGAATCAGACAGATAAAGGTAATGTACAGTGCACCAGCAAGGGTTAAACGTGTCATTACTTTATCAATGTATTTCGCTGTCTGCTCACCTGGGCGGATACCGGGTACGAATGCACCAGACTTCTTCAAGTTATCTGCTGTTTCACGCGGGTTGAAAACCAACGCAGTGTAGAAGAAACAGAAGAAGATAATTGCTGCTGCATAAAGCATTACATACAACGGTTGACCAGGGCTAAGAGCCAAAGACACGTCAGTTAACCAACCGAACGCGCTGCTCTCACCGTTTTGACCAAACCACTGAGCCAATGTTCCTGGGAACAAGATAATACTTGATGCAAAAATCGCTGGAATTACACCTGCCATGTTAATTTTAAGAGGCAAGTGCGAGCTTTGCGCAGCAAACACTTTACGACCTTGTTGACGTTTCGCATAGTTAACGACGATTCGGCGTTGACCACGTTCCATGAAAACAACGAAGTAAATTACTGCAAAAGCTAATACCGCGATTAGCAACAGAAGAAGTACATGCAATTCACCTTGACGCGCTTGCTCGATTGTTTGACCGATTGCAGAAGGCAATCCAGCAACAATACCTGCAAAAATCAGTATCGAAATACCGTTACCAATTCCGCGCTCTGTAATTTGTTCACCTAACCACATCAAGAACATGGTACCGGTTACTAAACTTACGGTAGCAATTAGCGTAAACATGGTTTGGTTGATAACAACCAGATTGTCGACCATGTTTGGTAGGCCAGTTGCAATACCTATAGCTTGGAAGGTTGCAAGTACAAGCGTGCCGTAGCGTGTGTATTGGCTTATCTTACGACGGCCTGCTTCACCCTCTTTTTTGAGTTCAGCTAACGCTGGATGAACTACAGTTAGCAATTGGACAACAATAGATGCCGAAATATACGGCATGATGCCCAATGCTAATATAGATGCACGCTCAAGAGCACCACCGGAGAACATGTTAAACATTTCAACGATGGTACCTTTTTGCTGTTCGAACAAATCGGCAAGTACAGCAGCGTCAATACCAGGAATCGGCACAAAAGAGCCGGCTCGGAATACTAAAAGTGCACCAATTACGAATAACAAGCGCGACTTTAGTTCACTTAAGCCGCTCTGAGCACTACGAAAATCTTGTCCTGGTTTCTTAGCCATCTGTACCTCGTTCCTCGAGATTATTCCTCGATTTTACCGCCTGCAGCTTCGATTGCAGCTTTAGCGCCTTTAGTCACACGTAGACCTTTAACAGTCACTGCTTTGTTGATTTCACCAGAAAGAACAACTTTTACAAATTCGATGTTCTTAGTGATGATGTTAGCAGCTTTAAGACTGTTTAGATCAACTACGTCACCAGAAACTTTCGCTAGCTCAGCTAGACGAACTTCAGCAGACACTAGGCTCTTACGAGAAGTGAAACCGAATTTTGGTAGACGTTGTTTCAGAGGCATCTGACCGCCTTCGAAACCTGGACGAACACTGCCGCCAGAACGTGATTTTTGACCTTTGTGACCACGGCCACCAGTTTTACCTAGGCCTGAACCGATACCACGACCTACTCGCTTCGCAGAAGTTTTCGCGCCAGCAGCCGGTGCTAGAGTATTCAAACGCATTCTGATTACTCCTCAACTTTAACCATGTAGTAAACCTTGTTGATCATACCGCGAATACACGGAGTATCTTCAAGTTCTACTGTGTGGTTGATTTTACGAAGACCTAGACCGCGCAAAGTAGCTTTGTGCTTTGGCAGACGACCAATTGAGCTTTTAGTTTGAGTTACTTTAATAGTTGCCATGGTGTTCTTACTCCGAAATAGATTCAACAGTTAGACCACGTTTAGCAGCAACCATTTCTGGTGACTTCATGCTACCTAGTGCATCGATCGTTGCACGAACGATGTTGATAGGGTTCGTAGAACCGTACGCTTTAGATAGTACGTTGTGTACACCAGCAACTTCTAGTACTGCACGCATCGCACCACCTGCGATAACACCAGTACCTTCTGCAGCAGGCTGCATGTAAACTTTAGAGCCCGAATGGCGACCTTTCACTGGGTGGTGAAGAGTGCCTTCGTTTAGAGCGATCGTAGTCATGTTACGACGCGCTTTTTCCATTGCTTTTTGAATCGCTGCAGGTACTTCACGAGCTTTGCCGTAACCGAAACCTACACGACCGTTACCGTCACCAACTACTGTTAGTGCAGTGAAGCTCATGATTCGACCACCTTTAACCGTTTTAGAAACACGGTTAACTGCGATTAGCTTTTCTTGCAAATCATTCGCTTGAACTTGTTGTTCTTTAGCCATCTTCCAACCCTACCTTAGAATTTCAGACCAGCTTCGCGAGCAGATTCTGCTAGCGCCGCTACTCGACCGTGGTATTGGAAACCAGAACGATCAAATGCAACTGCAGTTACGCCCTTCTCTAGAGCGCGCTCAGCAATAGCTTTACCCACTGCTTTAGCTGCATCAACGTTACCAGTGTATTTCACTTGCTCACGGATCGCTTTTTCTACAGTAGAAGCTGCTGCGATAACCTCAGAGCCGTTAGCCGCGATAACCTGTGCGTACACGTGACGAGGAGTACGGTGTACAACTAGGCGAGTCGCACCCAGTTCTGCAATCTTACGACGTGCACGTGTAGCACGACGGATGCGAGATGCTTTCTTATCCATAGTGTTACCTTACTTCTTCTTAGCTTCTTTAGTACGCACATTTTCATCTGCGTAACGAACACCTTTGCCTTTGTATGGCTCAGGCTCACGGTAAGAACGAATGTCAGCCGCAACTTGACCAACTAGTTGCTTGTCAGCACCAGTGATCACGATTTCAGTTTGGCTTGGACATTCAGCTTTAATACCCGCTGGCAACTCGTGCTCAACTGGGTGTGAGAAGCCTAGTGTTAGACCTACAGCGTTGCCTTTGATAGCAGCACGGTAACCTACACCTTTAAGAGTTAGCTTCTTAGTAAAGCCTTCAGTAACACCAACAACCATGTTGTTAACTAGAGCGCGAGCAGTACCTGCTTGAGCCCATGCGTTAGCAACACCTTCTTTAGGACCGAAAGTCAGGTTATTTTCTTCCTGAGCGATTACAACTGCGTTGTTAAGAACGCGAGTTAGTTCGCCTTTCGCACCTTTTACAGTGATTTCTTGGCCGTTTAGTTTCACCTCTACGCCAGCTGGAATAGCGACAGGTGCTTTTGCAACACGAGACATAGTCTACTCCTTATTAAGCTACGTAAGCGATGATTTCACCACCAAGACCTGCTTTACGTGCAGCGCGGTCTGACATAAGACCCTTGGAAGTAGAAACGATAGCAATACCAAGACCACCCATTACAGAAGGAAGTTCATCTTTCTTCTTGTAAACACGTAGACCTGGACGAGAAACACGTTTAAGTTGCTCGATTACTGGTTTAGCTTGGAAGTACTTAAGTGTAACTTCTAGCTCAGGTTTTGCTTCGCCTTCAACAGCGAAGTCAACGATGTAACCTTCAGCTTTTAGTAGTGCAGCAATTGCAACTTTAAGCTTTGAAGAAGGCATTTTTACAGCAACTTTGTTTGCTGCCTGACCGTTACGAACGCGGGTCAGCATATCCGAAATCGGATCTTGCATGCTCATATGATTTACTCCAAATGATTAAGTGGCAATTACCAGCTAGCCTTACGAAGACCCGGAATCTCGCCTTTCATGCAAGCTTCACGAACCTTAATACGGCTTAGACCGAACTTACGTAGGTAACCGTGTGGACGACCAGTTTGGTTGCAACGGTTGCGCTGACGTGATGCACTTGAATCACGTGGAAGAGATTGCAGTGTAAGAACCGCGTTCCAACGATCTTCTTCAGATGCGTTTACATCGCTGATGATAGCTTTTAGCGCTGCACGCTTTTCAGCGAACTTAGCTACTAGCTTCGCACGTTTTGCTTCACGTGCTTTCATTGAATTTTTAGCCATAACAGTAACCCTTCACCTTACTTACGGAATGGGAAGTTAAAGGCAGCCAGCAGAGCACGGCCTTCCTCATCAGTACCAGCAGACGTCGTAATAGTGATGTCTAGACCGCGTACTCGATCAACTTTATCAAAGTCGATTTCCGGGAAGATGATTTGCTCGCGAACGCCCATGCTGTAGTTACCGCGACCGTCAAAAGACTTAGCGCTAACACCACGGAAGTCACGTACACGTGGAAGAGCGATGTTAATTAAACGCTCAAGAAAATCCCACATACGTTCGCCACGCAAGGTTACTTTACAACCGATAGGGTAGCCTTCACGGATTTTGAAACCTGCAACAGATTTGCGCGCTTTTGTGATAAGTGGCTTTTGACCAGAGATCGTTGCCATATCAGACGCTGCATTTTCTAGCAGTTTCTTATCGTTGATTGCTTCACCAACACCCATGTTTAGGGTGATTTTCTCGATTCTAGGGACTTGCATGACGCTTGTGTAACCGAACTGTTTGGTCAGTTCAGCGACTACAGACGACTTGTAGTAATCATGCAGTTTCGCCATAGTAGAACTCCAAATTACTTCTATTAGTTAGAAACGGTTTCGCCGTTAGACTTGAAGAAACGAACTTTTTTGCCGTCTTCAAAACGGAAACCGATACGGTCAGCTTTACCAGTAGCTGCGTTAAAGATAGCCACGTTAGAAACGTCGATAGCTGCTTCTTGCTCTACGATACCGCCTTGGATACCCATAGCTGGAACAGGTTTCTGATGTTTCTTAACTAGGTTGATACCTTCAACGATAACTTTACCAGTTGCTAGAACCTTAGTTACTTTACCTTTCTTGCCTTTGTCTTTACCAGCAAGAACGATTACTTCGTCATTACGACGGATTTTAGCTGCCATTTCTACGTGCTCCTTACAGAACTTCTGGAGCCAGTGAAACGATCTTCATGAACTTATCGCCACGAAGTTCGCGTGTCACAGGACCAAAGATACGTGTACCGATTGGTTGCTCAGTATTGTCGTTTAGCAATACGCAAGCATTTCGGTCGAAGCGAATGACAGAACCGTCAGGACGACGTACGCCTTTACGGGTGCGCACTACCACCGCCTTCAGAACATCACCTTTTTTAACTTTACCGCGAGGGATTGCTTCCTTCACAGTAACTTTGATGACGTCACCGATATGTGCATAACGGCGGTGAGAGCCACCCAGAACCTTAATACACATTACGCTGCGTGCGCCTGAGTTATCAGCTGCGTCCAGCATACTTTGCATTTGGATCATGTTAGTGCTCCGCTAAATATTAATAACTAGACCCATCACGGGTCGGGCTGCCTCTTTAAAAGGGACGCGAATTGTACCACCCTTTTTTGTGATTGGGTAGTCAAAAAATAAACGGCTCCAAAAATATTTTGGAGCCGCTTTAGTTTCATAGAATTAACGAGATTAAATCTTCGCCTTTTCTAGAACTTTTACCAAAGTCCAAGACTTAGTCTTAGACAGTGGACGACACTCTGCGATTTCAACTGTGTCGCCTAGGCCACACTCGTTGTTCTCGTCATGTGCGTGTACTTTAGTCGTACGTTTTACGTATTTACCGTAGATTGGGTGTTTTACGAAACGTTCGATAGCAACAGTGATAGACTTGTCCATCTTGTCGCTAACAACACGACCTTGTTGAGTACGTTTTACTTCGCTCATTATGCGCCTGCCTTCTCAGTCAAAACAGTTTTCACACGTGCGATATCACGGCGTACAGCTTTCAGAGTATGAGTTTGCTGTAGTTGACCAGTCGCAGCTTGCATGCGCAAGTTGAACTGTTCGCGTAGCAAATTCATTAGCTCAGCGTTAAGCTCTTCAACGCTTTTCTCGCGTAGATCTTGTGCTTTCATCACATCACCTGCTTAGTTACAAATGTAGTTTTGAAAGGCAGTTTACGTGCCGCAAGACGGAACGCTTCACGTGCCAATTCTTCAGGTACACCACCCATTTCGTACATAACCTTACCAGGTTGGATTTGGGCTACCCAGTACTCAACGTTACCTTTACCCTTACCTTGACGAACTTCAAGTGGTTTTTCTGTGATTGGTTTGTCTGGGAACACACGGATCCAGATTTTACCTTGACGCTTAACGTGACGTGTCATTGCACGACGTGCCGCTTCGATTTGACGAGCAGTTAGACGACCACGGCCAACAGCTTTAAGACCGAATTCGCCGAAGCTTACATCAGTACCTTTAGCTAGACCACGGTTACGACCAGTCTGAACCTTACGGAACTTAGTACGTTTAGGTTGTAGCATCTGTCGACTCCTTACTTACGGCCTTTACGCTGCTTCTTAGGCTTGTCGCCTTTAGGCTCTACAGCGTTAGCTGCTGGCATACCACCTAGGATTTCACCTTTGAAGATCCAAGTTTTAATGCCGATCACACCGTATTGAGTGTGAGCCGAAGAAGTTGCGTAATCAATGTCAGCACGTAGAGTGTGTAGAGGCACACGGCCTTCACGGTACCACTCTGAACGTGCGATTTCAGCGCCGCCTAGACGACCGCTTACTTCCACTTTGATACCTTTAGCGCCTAGGCGCATTGCGTTTTGTACTGCGCGCTTCATAGCACGACGGAACATAACACGACGCTCTAGCTGAGACGCGATGCTATCACCAACAAGTTGCGCATCTAGTTCAGGCTTACGTACTTCAGCGATGTTAATTTGCGCTGGTACACCTGCAATTTTAGCTACAGCTGCGCGTAGCTTCTCAACGTCTTCACCTTTCTTACCGATAACAACGCCTGGACGAGCAGTGTGAATAGTCACACGGATGCTCTTAGCAGGACGCTCGATAACGATACGTGATAGAGACGCTTTTTTCAGTTCACTTGTAAGGAACTGACGTACCTTGAAGTCGCCGTCTAGGTTGTCAGCGAAATCTTTGGTGTTAGCAAACCATGTAGCATTCCAAGGCTTAACGATGCCTAGACGAATACCATTTGGATGTACTTTTTGACCCATTGCTTACTCTCCTAGTCTCTAGCGATCTGCTACAACAACAGTGATGTGGCTTGAACGCTTCAAGATACGATCCGCACGACCTTTAGCACGAGGCATAATACGCTTCATGGTTGGGCCTTCATCTACAAAGATTTTTGCGACATTCAGATCGTCAATATCTGCACCTTCGTTGTGCTCCGCGTTAGCGATAGCAGACTCTAGAACTTTCTTAACTAGTGCAGCAGCTTTTTTGTTGCTGAACGTTAGGATTTCTAGAGCTTGGTCAACAGATTTACCACGGATTAGATCCGCAACTAAGCGAGCTTTCTGAGGCGAAATGCGAGCAAAGTTATGTTTAGCAATTGCTTCCATTATCTACTCCTTAGCGCTTCTTAGCTTTCTTATCCGCAGCGTGACCGCGGTAAGTACGTGTTGGTGCGAATTCACCCAGTTTGTGACCGATCATTTCATCAGTTACAAATACTGGTACGTGCTGACGACCATTATGGACAGCGATGGTCAAACCGATCATCGTAGGGATGATCATTGAACGACGGGACCAAGTCTTAATAGGCTTTTTGTCTCCGCTTTCCACCGCTTTCTCTACCTTCTTCAGCAAGTGTAGGTCAATAAAAGGACCTTTCTTGAGAGAACGTGGCATGGCGATTCCTCTTTATATAGATTACTTGTTACGACGACGTACGATGTACTTGTCAGTGCGTTTGTTCTTACGAGTCTTGAAGCCTTTAGTAGGCATACCCCAAGGAGATACTGGGTGACGACCACCAGAAGTACGGCCTTCACCACCACCATGTGGGTGGTCAATCGGGTTCATTACAACACCACGAACCGTTGGACGGATACCGCGATGACGTGATGCACCTGCTTTACCAAGTTCACGTAGCATGTGCTCAGAGTTACCAACTTCACCGATTGTTGCACGGCCTTCAGAAAGAACTTTGCGCATCTCGCCAGAACGTAGACGGATAGTTACGTACGCACCGTCGCGAGCAACGATTTGAGCGTAAGCACCAGCCGAACGAGCTAGCTGACCACCTTTACCAGGCTTAAGTTCAACGTTATGTACTGTTGAACCTACTGGGATATTACGCATTGGTAGAGTGTTACCAGCTTTGATTGGTGCATCAACACCAGACTGAATAACATCACCAGCTACAACACCTTTAGGTGCTAGGATGTAGCGACGCTCACCGTCTTTGTAAAGAACTAGAGCAATGTTTGCGCTACGGTTTGGATCGTATTCAAGACGCTCAACTGTCGCTGGAATACCATCTTTAGTACGTTTGAAGTCAACTACACGGTAGTGATGCTTGTGACCACCGCCGATGTGACGTACTGTGATACGACCCTTGTTGTTACGACCACCGTTCTTAGAGTTTTTCTCTAGAAGAGGTGCGTATGGCTTGCCCTTGTGTAGGTCAGCGTTAACAACTTTAACAACGTGACGACGACCAGGGGAAGTCGGCTTACATTTAACAATAGCCATTTTTAACTACTCCTGTTATTCCGCGCCGCCAACGAAGTCAAGATCTTGACCTTCTTTCAAAGTAACGTACGCTTTCTTAACGTCGCTGCGGCGACCTTGGCGTAGACCTTGACGTTTGGTCTTACCCTTAGTGATAAGAGTATTTACAGACTTAACTTCAACTTCAAATAGCTTTTCTACAGCTGCTTTGATCTCTTTTTTAGTCGCATCTTTAGCTACTTTGAAAACGATAGTGTTCGCTTTCTCAGCTGCCATAGTTGCTTTTTCAGAGATGTGCGGTGCACGTAGAACTTTTAGGATACGCTCTTCAGTGATCATGCTAGCATTTCCTCTACTTGCTTAACTGCTTCTGCAGTCATTACAACTTTGTCAAACGCGATTAGAGATACTGGATCGATACCAGCAACATCACGTGCGTCAACTTTGTATAGGTTACGAGCAGCTAGGAATAGATTCTCATCTACTTCGCTAGTCACGATTAGAGCGTCAGTTAGCTCAAGCTCTTTAAGCTTAGCAACTAGCTCTTTAGTCTTTGGTGCTTCAACTGAGAAGTTATCAACAACGATTAGACGCTCTTGACGAACAAGCTCAGAAAGAATGCTCTTCATAGCACCACGGTACATTTTTTTGTTTACTTTTTGGCTGTGATCTTGTGGTTTCGCAGCAAAAGTAACACCACCTGTACGCCAGATTGGGCTACGGATTGTACCAGCACGCGCACGGCCAGTACCTTTTTGACGCCATGGCTTAGCGCCACCGCCAGAAACTTCTGAACGTGTTTTTTGAGCACGAGTACCTTGACGAGCACCTGCTGCGTACGCAACAACTACTTGGTGTACAAGAGCTTCGTTAAACTCACGTCCGAAAGTAGTTTCGGAAACAGTTAGTGCATCGGCACCTTTAACCATTAGTTCCATTACTTACTCCTGAGACGTTATGCTTTAACAGCTGGTTTAACGATCACGTTGCCGCCAGTTGCGCCTGGGACTGCACCTTTAATAAGAAGCAGGTTGCGCTCAGCGTCAACACGTACGATCTCTAGGTTTTGAGTCGTTACACGCTCAGCACCCATGTGACCTGCCATTTTCTTGCCTTTAAATACGCGACCTGGAGTCTGACATTGACCGATAGAACCAGGAGCACGGTGAGACAATGAGTTACCGTGAGTCATATCTTGAGTACGGAAGTTCCAACGCTTAACAGCGCCTTGGAAACCTTTACCCTTAGATGTACCAGTAACGTCTACTTTCTTAGTTTCGTTGAATAGTTCAACAGTTAGTTCTGAACCAACTTCGAACTCTTCGCCGTTTTCTAAACGGAATTCCCAAAGACCGCGACCAGCTTCAACGCCAGCTTTAGCAAAGTGACCTGCTTCAGCTTTGTTTACACGGTTAGCTTTCTTAGAACCAGCTGTAACCTGGATTGCTGCGTAGCCGTCAGTTTCAAGAGTTTTCACTTGAGAAACACGGTTAGCTTCAACCTCAACAACTGTTACTGGGATAGAAACGCCTTCTTCAGTAAATACGCGGGTCATGCCCACTTTACGACCGATTAGACCAATCATACTTCTAATCTCCCTTAACCTAGGCTAATTTGAACGTCAACGCCCGCAGCAAGGTCTAGACGCATTAGAGCATCAACAGTCTTGTCTGTTGGCTCAACGATGTCGATTAGACGCTTGTGAGTACGGATTTCGTACTGGTCACGTGCTTTCTTGTTAACGTGTGGAGAGATAAGAACTGTGAAACGCTCTTTACGAGTTGGCAGTGGGATTGGACCACGAACCTGTGCGCCAGTGCGCTTAGCTGTTTCAACGATTTCCGCTGTAGAAGCATCGATTAGTTTGTAATCGAAAGCTTTTAGGCGGATACGGATACGTTGGTTCTGCATGAGACAGAGCTCCAAATTTAATAAATTACACAAACAATATCGCCACTCAAACTCGTCAAGACGAGAGAATGCCGATTGATTTATGTGAAACCGTAGCATCCAAGATTAGGACGCATTGTCAGTTAATTTTCGATTAACTATCCCTATATGCCAAAGTCACCTTTGAGGATAGTTTTTCCGAAGAAAAGATAGCTAATTGTATTAACCGCGAACATAAGCTGAGTATACATTACCTCACAAATCCTTAGATTTGCTCGCTCCTCACTGCTCATTGGTTCACAACTGGCTTAACCAGTGCGCTGCATTATACAGATCACACTTTAGGTTGCAAGCGCTGAGTGAAAAATAATCGGGAATATTCCAAATCCCATACATTCCTCTTCGCTTGGTAGCCATTAAAACAAAAAGGACGCCGAAGCGTCCTTTTCTAAACTGTAATCGTAATAGCGGCTGCTATTATTTCTTACCGCTTGATAGTGCACCGAAACGCTTGTTGAAGCGATCAACACGGCCGCCTGTATCAACGATACGTTGCTTACCAGTGTAGAATGGGTGACACTTGTCACATACGTCTAGGTGGATAGACTCTTTACCTAGAGTAGAGTTGAACTCAAAAGAGTTGCCGCAAGAACAAGTCGCTTTTACTGCTTTGTATTCTGGGTGGATACCAGCTTTCATGGGATAACCTCAATAGTAGGCCGTGTCGCTATACGAATCTAAGCCGCACACCACACGCAATTAATAATAAAATGGGATACCGCATCAACTAATTGCCGAAGCCATATCTCAAGGCGCGATATAGTAAAGAATCACATTGCTCGGATCAACACATTTGGCAACTTTTTCGCCACTTTTTTAGCCAGACTAATCATAGAGGCACGATTCACGCTGAATCGCATTGCTTTACTCGAATTTCCATACCGATTTTAATAGACTCTCATTTCCTTTCCCTCTTTTTTAATAGCTAAGAATTTATGCGTCCAACCATTGCTAGAGTGGCATTACCCGTTCCGCTCGACAAACAATTTGATTACGCCATTCCGGGGCACCTGTTTCCGATCATTGGTGGACGCGTTTCCGTACCTTTTGGACGCCAAACGTTAGTTGGCATCGTCACCGCGATGGTTAATCAATCGGACTTTCCCAAAGATCAACTCAAGCCAATCAAAGCAGTTCTTGATTCTCAGCCGATATGGTCTGAAAAGCTTTATTCGTTGCTGACTTGGTGCAGCCAGTTCTACCAATACCCACTTGGAGATACGCTACACAATGCGATGCCAGCAGCTCTACGTAAAGGAAAGCCTGCAGATTTTGCGACGCTACAAGAGTGGCAAATTACCGAATCCGGTAAAGACAAGCTGATGCAAGGGCTTGATCGTCGAGCGGTCAAACAACAGAAGGTCTTGCAAATGTTGGTTAACGGCGCTTTGCCTCACCAGGAATTTGTCGACCAAGAGATAGCCTCAACAGTACTAAAGTCTTTAGAAGAGAAAGGCTGGATTGAACGTATCGAGAAGAAGCCTGTAATCACCCAGTGGGGACAGCACGTTGAATGCGACGTCGAAAAGCCAAAGCTCAACCACGAACAAGCGCTGGCTATTGCGAGTGTAAATAGCCAAACAGGCTTTGCTTGCTATTTATTAGAGGGAGTAACTGGCTCTGGTAAAACCGAAGTTTACTTAAACCTTATCAAGCCAGTTTTAGAGCAAGGGAAACAAGCCTTGGTTTTAGTACCAGAGATTGGCTTAACGCCCCAAACCATCAACCGCTTTAAACACCGTTTTAATGTGCCAGTTGACGTCATCCACTCCGGGTTAAACGAGACGGAGCGTCTGAATGCGTGGCTTTCTGCACGCGACAAAGCGGCCGGAATCATTATCGGCACACGCTCTGCCCTACTCGCGCCTTTTGCTGATCTCGGGATTATCATTGTGGACGAGGAGCATGACACCTCTTACAAACAACAAGATAGCTTGCGTTATCATGCACGCGATGTTGCTGTAATGCGCGCCCATAAAGAGCAAGTACCGATTGTCCTCGGCTCAGCGACGCCAGCATTAGAAACTTTGCATAATGCGCTGTCTGGTAAATATCACCATTTAACACTAACCCAACGAGCTGGCTCTGCCGTACCAACCACCAATAAAGTGTTAGATGTAAAAGGTCAGTATTTAGAAAGTGGCTTATCTGCCCAACTGATTGCCGAAATGCGCAAGCATTTAAAAGCGGGCAATCAAGTAATGTTGTTTCTTAACCGTCGAGGCTTTTCGCCCGCTTTGATGTGCCATGAATGCGGTTGGATTGCAGAATGTAAACGCTGTGATGCGTACTATACGTTCCACCATTACAGCAACGAAATACGCTGCCATCACTGCGGCTCACAACAACCGGTGATTCATCAATGTCAGGGGTGTGGTTCAACCCAATTGGTTACCGTCGGCGTAGGAACGGAACAACTCGAACAACAATTGGCTCAGTTATTTCCAGAATACAACGCCATTCGCATCGACAGAGACAGCACACGTCGCAAAGGTAGTTTGGAAGATGCCCTTGAATCGATTCGTAAAGGTGAACATCAAATTCTGATTGGCACCCAAATGCTGGCTAAGGGGCACCATTTTCCAAATGTAACGCTCGTTGCTCTTTTGGATGTTGATGGCTCTCTTTATAGTAGTGACTTCCGCGCTTCCGAGCGACTAGCGCAGTTGTTTATTCAGGTCGCAGGTCGTGCCGGCCGCGCAAGTAAACCTGGCGAGGTTATCCTACAAACCCACCATCCTGAGCACAGCTTGCTGCAGGCCCTGCTTCAAAAAGACTATCGCCACTTTGCTATGACTGCTCTGGAAGAACGCAAACTGGCTCAGCTTCCGCCTTATAGTTTCTTGACTCTGTTTAAAGCAGAGGCGAACCAAAGTGAGGTAGTTGAAGACTTCCTGCGTCAGGTTCGCTTTACGTTAGAGTCACACCCTCTGTTCGATGATTCCTGCATGGTGTTAGGCCCTACTCCTTCACCTTTGGCCAAGCGGGCTGGTAAATACCGTTGGCAACTATTACTGCAAACTCAGCATCGTTCATTGATGCAAAAGTTATTAACCAGTGCCAAACCTGCTATTGAGTTGTTGCCAAATGCTAAGAAAGTACGCTGGAATTTAGACATAGAACCACAAGATCTCAGCTAGCAAACGTTTAACTATGTAATGAATTACCATTTAATGTGACCAGAATCACACCAAGATTACAATTTTTGTTAAACAGACCGTAACTTTCACTTTAGAAATGAATAGACTATCCAAATTAGAAAAGTCTAAAGTGACTTGTTTGCACAGGCTTAGATTAAAACAATGACTATTCCCACAAATTGATATCGCGGTGAAGAATCCATTTTCCCACTCGTTAACACGAACTGAGCGAAGAGCAAACACAGCTCTAACTCGGTTTGATTACTCTGATTTCAAACCGGAATAACGTCATCTTGGCAAAAAATAAATGAGAGGTTAAAAACTATGGCGACAATGAAGGATGTTGCCCAGCTTGCGGGAGTGTCTACGGCTACGGTATCTCGAGCCTTAATGAATCCAGAGAAAGTCTCTTCTTCTACAAGAAAGAGAGTAGAAGATGCCGTACTTGAAGCGGGTTATTCTCCAAACTCATTAGCGCGTAACTTACGTAGAAACGAATCAAAAACCATTGTTACTATCGTTCCCGACATCTGTGATCCTTATTTTTCTGAAATTATTCGCGGTATTGAAGATGCAGCCATGGAACATGGCTATCTAGTCCTGCTGGGCGATAGCGGACAACAGAAGAAACGCGAAAGCTCTTTCGTTAACCTCGTATTTACTAAGCAGGCAGATGGAATGCTACTGCTTGGTACAGATCTACCATTCGATGTCAGTAAGCCAGAGCAAAAGAACTTACCTCCGATGGTAATGGCGTGTGAATTTGCGCCAGAGCTCGAGCTTCCGACAGTACATATTGATAACCTGACCTCAGCATTTGAAGCGGTGAATTACCTGACTCAATTAGGTCATAAACGCATTGCTCAAATCTCTGGACCAGATACAGCAATATTGTGTCAGTTCCGCCAGCAAGGCTACCAACAAGCCCTGCGCCGTGCCGGCATCAATAAAGATCCACAATATAGTGTCATTACTGAGTTCTCTTTTGATGGCGGAGCAAAAGCCGTTCGTAAACTGCTCGAATTGCCAGAACCACCAACGGCTATTTTCTGTCACTGTGACACAATGGCCATCGGCGCAATTCAAGAAGCGAAAAAGCTTGGCTTACGAGTACCGCAAGATCTCTCTGTTGTGGGCTTTGATGACATTAACTTCGCTCAGTACTGCGATCCACCGTTGACCACCATCTCTCAACCTCGCTATGAGATTGGTCGACAAGCGATGCTAATGATGCTCGAGATGTTAAAAGGCCACGACGTGCATTCAGGCTCGCGTCTGCTTGAAACTAATCTCGTCATTCGTGGAAGTGCAGCGCCACCACAGCGCCCTTAACCTAAAGATTAGGTATTCATCCCCAAAGCGGTGCCAAGGCGCCGCTTTTTATTTACCCCTCCTGCTTTTTGTATATCCCCGAATAAACATAAGCGAGAACAGAAACACACTCCTACACTCGGACGTTGTCGCGCTTTAGCTATCAAGATTCTATCAATAGGGTGTTTTCTCAACTCGTTCTGGATTAACATATTTGCAAGAATCCTTGATGACCAGAAATAACCGTGGCAAATAGAGATTATGTAAGACGGGGGCGAGGCGCCCCAAAAAAGTCGACAAAAAAACAGCCGCCGAGAAGAAAAAAACCTTGGCGCAGTGGCCTGCTCGCTATCTTGCTCGTGGGCGGTTTTGGCTATGGTCTTTACCTTTTGAGTAGCGACCCAGAACCTAAACAACCAGTCGTGAAGCAGCCAACAACCACTGTCAGCAAACCAAAGCCGAAAAAAGACTTGCCGCCACCACCAGAAGAAAAATGGGAATATGTTGAGTCACTACCGAAACGTGAAGTTGAAGTTGTGGCTAAAGAAATTGAAGTTTCTAAAATTCCTTACATCATGCAGTGTGGCGCGTACAAAACTCAGGCACAAGCGGAAGAGCGCAAGCTTGCAATCGCGTTCCAAGGGATGTCGAGCAAGATTCGTAAGAAAGAAGGCAGTTCATGGTATCGCGTGGTGCTAGGTCCGTATAAGTTCAAACGTGATGCAGAACGTGACCGCCATAAACTGCAACGCGCGAAAATCGAGCCGTGCGCGATTTGGAAAGAAAATCTTTAAACTCAGGCCCTAGGAGCTAAGATCCTAGGGCCTTTCTTTTTGCCCCCTTGAATCCCCATTTCTCCTCCCCCATATACTGAATTAAATCCAAAGAGAAATAATCAAGAGGTCGACTGTGACTACCATTGTATCTGTACGTCGAAATAATAAAGTCGTCATCGCGGGTGATGGCCAAGTATCTCTAGGCAATACCGTAATGAAAGGTAATGCGCGCAAAGTTCGCCGCCTATACAACAACCAAGTACTAGCGGGCTTTGCCGGCGGTACTGCGGATGCCTTCACCCTTTTTGAGCGCTTCGAAAGCAAACTGCAAATGCACCAAGGTCACCTAACCAAAGCGGCAGTTGAGCTAGCCAAAGACTGGCGTAGCGATCGTGCTTTGCGCAAGCTCGAAGCCTTACTTGCCGTTGCCGACGAAACCGCATCGTTAATCATTACCGGTAATGGTGATGTCGTACAGCCAGAACATGACCTGATTGCGATTGGCTCTGGTGGTGCTTACGCACAAGCTGCCGCAACCGCCCTACTAGAAAACACAGATCTAGATGCTCGTGAGATCGCGGAAAAAGCTCTCAATATCGCGGGTGATATTTGTGTCTTCACTAACCATCACCACACGGTAGAAGAGCTAGACTCAACAGTAGAGCCTGAAAAACCAACCGCGTAATCGTAACGAAGTAAGGAAAGAATATGTCTGAAATGACGCCTCGCGAAATCGTTCATGAATTGAACCGCCACATTATCGGTCAAGAAAAAGCCAAGCGTTCGGTTGCGATTGCACTTCGTAACCGCTGGCGCCGCATGCAGCTTGAAGAAAGCTTGCGTGCCGAAGTGACGCCAAAAAACATCTTGATGATTGGTCCTACTGGTGTTGGTAAGACTGAAATCGCACGACGCCTCGCAAAACTGGCAAATGCCCCTTTCATCAAAGTTGAAGCGACAAAATTCACCGAAGTGGGTTACGTTGGTAAAGAAGTTGAAACCATCATCCGTGACCTAACCGATGTCGCTGTGAAAATGACGCATCAACAAGCAATGGAGAAAGTGAAATTCCGCGCAGAAGAGCAAGCGGAAGAACGCATTCTTGATGCGCTACTGCCACCAGCACGTGATAGTTGGGGTCAAGCAGAGCAAACGGAAGAGTCTTCTCACACTCGCCAGATCTTCCGTAAGAAACTGCGTGAAGGCCAACTAGACGATAAAGAAATTGAAATCGACGTAGCCGCACCGCAGATGGGCGTAGAGATCATGGCGCCTCCTGGTATGGAAGAGATGACTAACCAGCTGCAAGGCATGTTCCAAAACCTGGCAGGCGACACTAAGAAAAAACGTAAGCTGAAAATCAAAGACGCAATGAAAGCGTTAGCGGAAGAAGAAGCGGCGAAACTGGTAAACCAAGAAGAGCTAAAAGAAGCAGCGATTTTCAACGTTGAAAACAACGGCATCGTATTTATCGATGAGATCGACAAGATCTGTAAACGCGGCGAGAGCTCAGGCCCAGACGTTTCACGCGAAGGTGTTCAGCGCGACCTACTTCCATTGATTGAAGGCAGCACGGTATCAACCAAGCACGGCATGGTAAAAACAGACCACATTCTGTTTGTTGCATCTGGTGCATTCCAAGTGGCAAAACCATCTGACTTGATCCCAGAATTGCAAGGCCGTCTACCAATTCGTGTTGAGCTAGAAGCACTAAGCAGCAACGACTTCAAACGCATTCTGACAGAACCAAAAGCCTCTCTAACAGAGCAGTACGTTGCGTTGATGAAAACGGAAGATGTGGACATCGAATTCACAGAAGACGGCATCACGCAAATCGCGGAAGCGGCATGGACGGTCAACGAAAGCACAGAAAACATCGGTGCTCGTCGCTTACACACCGTAATGGAACGCTTGATGGATGAAATCTCTTACGACGCAGCGGAGCAATCTGGCGCTAAATTCGTTATTAATTCCGCTTATGTGAAAGAGCGCCTAGGCGACACGATTGAAGATGAAGATCTAAGCCGCTTTATTCTTTAACCGCAATCTATCCCACCAAAGCCCAGAACCTTGTTTCTGGGCTTTTTGTTTAGAATGGCGGTGACTTTGACAACATCTAAATCAAAAGCTCTCGTCATTCTAGCGAGCTCAAGCGAGACTAAGAATCTGCTAACAACAGACGCCTACTCTTCCTCGCTCACCTTAATCATCGCACAATCGGACGATAGATTCTGAATCACACTCGTTCCTCGCTGTTCAGAATGACGGTTACTGTGACAACACCTAAATCAAAAAGATCTCGTCATTCTAGCGAGCTTAAGCGAGACTAAGAATCTGCTAACAGCAAACGCCTATTCTTTCTCTCTCACCGTAACACTTCACAATCGGATGATAGATTCTGAATCACACTCGTTCCTCGCTGTTCAGAATGACGGTGACTTAGACAACATCTAAATCAAAAAGATCTCGTCATTCTAGCGAGCTTAAGCGAGACTAAGAATCTGCTAACAGCAAACGCCTTTCTTTCCAACTCACCTTCACCACTTCACAATCGGATGATAGATTCTGAATCACACTCGTTCCTCGTTGTTCAGAATGACGGTGACTTTGACAACATCTAGACCAAAAGCTCTCGTCATTCTAGCGAGATCCAGCGAGACTAAGAATCTGCTAACAGCAGACGCCTATTCTTTCCCACTCACCTTCACCACCGCACAATCGGATGATCGATTTTGAATCACACTCGTTGTTAAGAATGACGGTGACTGTGACAACACCTAAATCAAAAGACCTGGTCATTCTAGCGAGCTCAAGCGAGACTAAGGATCTGCTAACAGCAGACGCCTATTCTTTCCCACTCACCTTCACCACTGCACAACCGGACGATAGATTCTGAATCACACTCGTTCCTCGTTGTTCAGAATGACGGTGACTTTGACAACATCTAAATCAAAAGACCTGGTCATTCTAGCGAGCTCAAGCGAGACTAAGGATCTGGTAACAGCAGACGCCTATTCTTTCCCACTCACCTTCACCACTGCACAACCGGACGATAGATTCTGAATCACACTCGTTGTTCAGAATGACGGTGACTTTGACAACATCTAAATCAAAAAGATCTCGTCATTCTAGCGAGCTCAAGCGAGACTAAGAATCTGGTAACAGCAGACGCCTATTCTTTCCCACTCACCTTAACCACGGCACTATTGGGACGATAGATTCTGAATCACACTCGCTGCTCGCTGTTCAGAATGACGGTGACTTTGACAACATCTAAATCCAAAAGATCTCGTCATTCTAGCGAGCTCAAGCGAGACTAAGAATCTGGCAACAGCAGACGCCTATTCTTCCCCACTCACCTTAACCACCGCACAATCGGATGATCGATTCTGAATCACACTCGTTGTTCAGAATGACGGTGACTTTGACAATACCTAAATCAAAAAAGATCTCGTCATTCTAGCGAGCTCAAGCGAGACTAAGAATCTGGCAACAGCAGACGCCTATTCTTCCCCACTCA
>NZ_JAWORD010000034.1:0-38300 GCF_033337665.1 Vibrio sp. Vb2960
GGGTGTAGCTCCAATTGGCAGAGCAGCGGATTCCAAATCCGCGTGTTGGGAGTTCGAATCTCTCCACCCCTGCCATATATCAGGCTCTGACTTAGGTCAGAGCCTTTTTTGTATCTGGTTTCTTCTCATTATTACAGCTTATTTCTACTCTTATCCCGTAAGTATGGCTTTCTGCTGTACTTTGGCAGCATTTAATCTACTGAACGAACGAAACTACAGTTAGCTGTAATGATCAGTGGCCCGAAATTTTAATCATAAAGGGGAATCACTATTTATATTTAGTTACACTCAACCGATCTGGATTAATGAGTAACTATGTATGGATATATCTCGTCGACGCTTTCTTCAATCATCCTTAGCAATCTCCGCGCTTACCGTTCTACCTGCATGTTCTCTATCTAGGAGCACTAATAAGCAGGGGCAATATATATACGATATCACTGCAGAGCCTTCTACTGCAGAATTGGTCCCTGGGTTTAACACAGACGTACTCGCATTTAATGGTTCGATTCCAGCGCCTACGATTCGTTGTCGCCAAGGCGAGAGAGTTATAATTCGGTTTACTAACAAGCTTTCAGAGCCGACTACAATCCACTGGCATGGCTTGCGAATCCCTATTGAAATGGATGGTGTACCTTTCTTAAGCCAGTTGCCTATCATGCCGGGTGAAACATTCGTTTATGAATTTACACCACCAGATGCGGGCACATTTTGGTATCACCCACATATGAATAGTGTGAAGCAGCTTGGTAAGGGCTTAGTTGGGTTAATTATCGTTGAAGAGGCTGAGCCTGTTCTATTTGATGAAGAACAGGAAATAGTTCTAAAGCATTGGCATTTAGACAAACAAGGTCAGTGGAAGAACCTTATGGTACCGCGCTTGAGCGCTCGTATGGGGACTCCCGGAGAGTGGAGTAGCGTCAATGGTGTGCATGAACCTGTTTATACGCTGAAGCAGAATGCTACCACGCGATTAAGAATTGCTAATGTCGATAACACCATTACTTACCCGATCGCTATAGAAGGGGCAGAGGCTTGGGTTATTGCTATAGATGGTAATCCTGTTAAAACGCCTTATAAGCTCACTCAGCACAAAATTGGTCCAGGAATGAGGTTAGATATCGGATTGATTGCTCCGAAGGTTGGAAAACGTGTTTATGTGCGTCAAATGAAAGGACGCTTCCCATTCCCTTTGTGCGAGTTTGACGTTGTTGAGTCTGACCTGCCGAACAACCAGAAACTGCCTTTATTACCTCTCAACCCTGTGCCAGCTCTCGATTTGAAAAATGCAGAGCAAATCGATTATGTGTTTGAGTGGGAGGGCGCGATCACTCCTGCTGATAAATCGGGCAAAGCGATACCTAAATTCTGGCTGATGAACAAACGGGCTTGGGAGGGAATGAGCAAAGATAATATTCCAGCGCCGCTTTCAACATTGGAGATGGGAAAAACCTATATCTTCAACCTAAAGAACGTCACCCAATATCATCATCCTATTCATCTTCATGGACACACATTTACGGTTCTTGAGTTAGATGGCAAAAAACTCGACGAACCGTTTCATACCGATACGGTCTTACTTGGAAAAAACGGCAGTGCGAAAGCGGCATTTGTTGCAGATAACCCTGGACGTTGGATGTACCATTGTCATGTGATCGAACACATGAAGACGGGGTTGATGGGTTATATTGAAGTAAAGTGACTCCTGTAACTTTTTAAATCTTGATAAGTTTTAAGCGCTATAATTTGCTGAATTCTAAGATTGTATAATCACTATTGCCGTAAATTTGATTACAATGTCGCCATTAACTTTTCTGGGGGAATTATGGGACAACTATCCGTTTTGGGTTTTATTGCATTGGGTGGTGCATTTGGTGCATGTTCTCGTTACTTAATTTCTGAACTTTGTGTCATTTTATTCGGGCGTGGTTTTCCATATGGTACGTTAACCGTTAACGTTGTTGGCTCATTTATGATGGGCTTATTGATAGCAGCTTTCGATAATGAACTTTTGGCAACGGAACCTTGGCGACAAGTGATTGGCTTGGGTTTTTTAGGCGCACTAACGACGTTTTCCACCTTCTCGATGGATAATGTTTTGCTTATGCAGCAGGGCGCTTTCTTTAAGATGGGGTTGAACGTATTGTTGAATGTCGTGTTAAGTATTTCAGCGGCGTGGATAGGCTTTCAATTATTGATGCGCAGCTAGCAAAGTAGTTAAAAATTGAACAGGTCGGCTTGGTTTCACCAAGCCGTTTTTATATACTGACATCACTTGTCGGAGTGCCATAAGGCTGAGACCGTTAATTCGGGATCCGTTGAACCTGATCAGATTAGAATCTGCGAAGGGAACAAGAGAAGATATTCACACCGGAGTTCTTTCTGGTTGACCTATCAAAAGTCGAATGTTGTTACAGGCAAATATCGTAAGCTTTAACTAGCCTTAATTTGACTCCTCTTGTCGCATCTATCCGCCAAGCATTTTTATCCAATTACTTTTTATCTAGTATAACAAAGCAAGGAAAAATGCTATGTCGAGTCGCAAACAAGCGAGACTGGAAGCAAAACAGTTCATTGATACACTCTCGGTACAACCGTACCCCAATTCAAGCAAAGTCTACGTAGAAGGCTCACGTCCAGATATTCGTGTGCCAATGCGTGAAATATCACTCGCTGATAGCCTTATTGGAGGCACAAAAGAAGCGCCTATTTTCGAACCTAATGAGCCAGTACGCGTTTACGATACCTCGGGTGTATACACAGATCCAGAGCACACCATAGACCTCTATAACGGCTTACCTAAGCTGAGAGAAGGGTGGATTGAAGAGCGTGCCGATACTGAGCTACTTGATGAAGTAAGCTCGGTGTACACCAAAGAACGCTTAGAAGACGAAACACTAGACGATCTTCGTTACGGTAATCTACCACGTATTCGACGTGCCAAAGATGGCCATTGTGTGACCCAATTGCACTATGCTCGCAAAGGTATTATTACCCCAGAAATGGAATACATCGCGCTGCGTGAAAACATGGGGCGTGCCAAGTATCGCGATGAAGTGCTGAATCAACAGCATCCGGGTCAAAGCTTCGGAGCGAACCTACCAAAAGATATTACCGCCGAATTCGTGCGTAAAGAAGTCGCCGAAGGTCGCGCTATTATCCCTTCCAATATTAACCACCCAGAATCCGAACCAATGATCATTGGGCGTAACTTTTTGGTCAAAGTGAACGCCAACATCGGTAACTCATCGGTCACTTCTTCGATTGAAGAAGAAGTAGAGAAACTAGTGTGGGCGACGCGCTGGGGTGGCGATACCGTTATGGATCTCTCTACTGGACGCAATATTCACGAAACTCGCGAGTGGATTCTACGTAACAGTCCGGTTCCGATCGGTACCGTGCCAATGTACCAAGCGCTTGAGAAAGTGAACGGTGTTGCGGAAAACCTTAACTGGGAAGTGATGCGCGATACCCTGATTGAGCAAGCAGAGCAGGGCGTTGACTACTTTACTATCCATGCCGGTTTACTACTTCGTTATGTGCCAATGACTGCAAAACGCGTTACTGGCATCGTCTCTCGTGGTGGTTCTATCATCGCGAAATGGTGTTTAGCGCATCACCAAGAAAGCTTCTTATATACCCACTTCCGAGAGATCTGTGAAATCTGTGCTAAGTACGATGTCGCACTATCTCTTGGTGATGGTCTGCGCCCTGGCTCGGTAGCCGATGCTAACGACGAAGCGCAATTTGCAGAGCTTCGCACTCTTGGTGAGTTGACCAAGATAGCGTGGGAATACGACGTACAGGTGATAATCGAAGGTCCTGGTCATGTTCCAATGCACATGATCAAAGAGAACATGGAAGAGCAGCTAGAGCATTGTCATGAAGCTCCTTTCTACACGCTTGGTCCGCTGACGACAGATGTCGCTCCTGGTTACGACCATATTACTTCAGGTATTGGCGCAGCCATGATTGGTTGGTATGGCTGTGCGATGCTTTGCTACGTCACTCCTAAAGAGCATCTTGGTTTACCAAACAAAGAAGACGTGAAAGTAGGCATGATAACTTACAAGCTTGCTGCGCACGCCGCGGATTTGGCGAAGGGACATCCTGGTGCACAAGTTCGTGATAACGCGCTTTCTAAAGCTCGCTTCGAGTTCCGCTGGGAAGACCAATTCAACTTGTCACTCGATCCAGATACCGCGCGCGCTTTCCATGACGAAACCTTGCCTCAAGAGTCTGGAAAAGTTGCTCACTTCTGTTCGATGTGCGGGCCAAAGTTCTGCTCGATGAAGATCTCGCAAGAGGTTCGAGAATATGCGAAAGACACAGAGCAAGTTGCTGCGGACCAAGCTATCTCAATCAAAATGCTGGATGACCCTCTTGAGGGGATGCGTCAGAAATCGCAAGAATTTAGAGAGACAGGTTCTGAGCTATACCACCCAGCAGCACATGCCGAGGTAAGTGACTAATGAGCAAAATCCTTATTCCGTCATCATTGATTGAACTGACAGGTTTAGTTCAGCAATGTTTGTTGTTGGCGAAAGAACAGGGTTTTAGCATCGAAGACATTGAGTTGGGTGTGAGCCCAACTCAATCTATTCAGCTTGTTCGCGACCAACAGACCACACGCATAACGACAGATCTTACTGATGGTTATGACTCTGAGCATGAAAGTTCATTTGTGCTCTATTACCGCTCTGCTTTATCGGTAGAAGCGTGTGCTAAGCAACCGTCGAAAGCGATTTATATTGGCATTGCTGATACGCAGGTATCCGATGAAAAGGAGAAAGTGCTTCAGCTTGATATCTGGCGTCACCCAATTAACAACGAAGTGAGAGCGCTTTCCGTTAAGTCCAAATTCAACGCAATGTTCGATCCTGAACATCACCTTGCTTGGATAGTAACGCTGACAGTACTCGATTTTCCTATCGAAGATGCGTTAACACTTGCTCGAGGAATGCTAACTCAACAAGCGAATGTTTCACGTGAAACACTGTTGAATGATAACCTTAACGAGGGAAAATCTACTCAGTGGGCAGACCAATTTGATGATTTCCCCACACCTGTACTGGAGGATAACCGACTAGGTATTCAAGTTGGTTGGTCTGCACAAGGCGAAAGCGTTAGCTTTCCAACTCTAACCAAGCAAAGTCTAGGGCTCTATCCAGTCGTTGATGATGTTGCTTGGATTGAGCGTCTACTGCCACTAGGCATCAACACTATTCAACTGCGAATCAAGAACCCACAACAAGCCGATTTAGAACAACAGATCATTCGAGCAATTGAGCTAGGTCGTCAGTATCAAGCACAAGTGTTCATCAATGACTATTGGCAGTTGGCAATCAAGCATGGCGCTTATGGCGTTCACCTAGGACAAGAAGACATAGAAGAATCGAATTTGGCTCAGCTAACTAAAGCCGGCATTCGTCTTGGTCTTTCTACTCATGGTTATTATGAGCTACTGCGCATCGTACAAATTCATCCTAGTTACATCGCGCTAGGGCATATTTTCCCAACCACCACTAAACAGATGCCATCGAAACCACAAGGTTTGGTGCGCTTAGCTTTGTATCAAAAGTTGATTGATAGCATTCCTTATACAAATACAGAGGCTGCTTTCCGTCCTTCAAAAGACAAAGCAGGTAGTGACTATGTGCTTGGCTTTCCGACGGTCGCGATTGGTGGCATTGACCAATCCAATGCAGACCAAGTTTGGCAAACAGGTGTTTCTAGCTTAGCAGTAGTGCGTGCTATTACGTTGGCAGAATCACCTCAGTCCGTTATCGAGTTTTTTGCACAACTGATGAAGGAAAGACAACTAACGTTTACTGATCAGAATAGTGAATTGGCGGATACCAAGAGAGGCGAGCATGCTCACGGATAAGCAGTTCCTTCGCTATCAGCGCCAAGTCGCTCTGCCTGAAATTGCCGAAATTGGGCAAGAGCGTTTGAGTAAATCGCATGTGCTGATCATCGGTTGTGGTGGGTTAGGAAGTGCTGCGAGTTTGTACTTGGCATCAGCGGGTGTTGGTAAATTGGTTGTGGTTGATGATGATGAAGTTGATAGCAGTAACCTACAACGTCAGATCATTTATCGTGAACAAGACCTCCAAGTTGCGAAAACAAAAGCGACTGTAAAGCAACTTACTGAACTTAATTCTATGGTTCAAATTCGTGCCCTCAATAAGCGATTAGACAAAGCACAGCTTCAGCTTGAGGTGATGCTAGCGGATGTGGTGCTCGACTGCACCGATAACATGCCAACGCGTCAGCTAATTAACCAAGTTTGTTTCGAGCAAAATACGCCGCTCATCTCGGCGGCGGCAATTGGTTGGCAAGGGCAATTCGCTGTCTTTGATTACCAAACACCAAGTGAACAAGAAGCGCAGAGTAAAGCGTGTTACCGCTGTTTGTATCCGTTCGACGAATTACCGCAAACGCAAAAGTGCAGTGAGAGTGGTGTCGTCGGTCCGGTGGTGGGCACACTTGGCAACTACCAAGCGATAGCAGCAATTCAAAAACTGGCGACGGGAAAGTTTCATGTCGAGACTGCCAAGTTGCATCTGTTTGATGGGTTGAAACTGCAATGGCAAACCATGGCGATAAGCAAAGATAAACAGTGCCAAGTGTGTGCTCAGATTTAGCTTGTGAGTAATGGGCAGAATTAAGAGAGTTGGAAGCAATGACGTTATCAGAACAACAAACAACACAAATGACCGCTGCTGACTTAGATGTGATCACTATTGTCATCAATGACCAGTCACATCAAGTTGCCAGTGAGTCGAATCTACAGCAAATCATTAGTCAATTTGCGCTGCCTGAAATGGGCTGTGTTTTTGCAATTAATAACAATGTTGTGCCACGCAGTGAGTGGGCTAGCACAGTTCTTTCACAGGGAGATAGCATCTCTTTGTTTCAAGCGATCGCGGGGGGTTAAAGTCGATGCTTAAAATTGGTGATAAACAATTCGAATCAAGACTGTTCACGGGAACAGGGAAATTTGCCAGCAGCCGATTAATGGCAGAAGCGATTCAAGTATCGGGTTCTCAACTTGCGACCATGGCGTTGAAGCGTGTGGATGTGAATGACCAACAAGACGATATTTTGCTGCCGCTAGTAAAAGCGGGGGTGAACTTATTGCCAAACACATCAGGAGCAAAGAATGCTAAAGATGCTGTGTTTGCTGCACAACTGGCGCGAGAAGCGTTGGGTACTAACTGGCTAAAACTGGAAATTCATCCAGACCCGAAGTACTTGATGCCCGATCCAATTGAGACACTTGCAGCCGCTGAACAGCTGGTTCGTGAAGGCTTCATTGTCCTTCCTTACTGTCATGCTGACCCGGTTCTGTGTAAACGATTGGAAGAGGTTGGCTGCGCTGCTGTCATGCCATTGGGTGCTCCGATTGGTTCCAACAAAGGGATAGTTTCTCACGATTTCCTAGAGATCATCATCGACCAAGCTAATGTTCCTGTCATTGTTGATGCGGGTATTGGTGCTCCTTCACATGCCGCGCGTGCGATGGAAATGGGCGCGGATGCCGTGCTCGTTAATACTGCGATTGCAGCTTCGAGCGATCCCGTTGCGATGGCGAAGGCATTTAAGTTGGCGGTAGAGTCGGGGCGTATGGCTTATGAAGCCGGACTTGCTGGTAAGGTTTCTCATGCGGTTGCGTCGAGTCCACTGACGTCATTCCTAGATGAGCTTTAGCCCTAGATTGATTTAGCTAATAAGCGAGGAAAACATGAGCTTCGTTGAACAATTTAAGCAGCTGAATTGGGATGACATTTCGATGTCTATCTATGCGAAAACGGCACAAGATGTTGAGCGAGCATTGAATAAACCCAAACGTGATTTGGAAGACTTTAAAGCGCTAATTTCACCAGCTGCTGAAGCGTACTTAGAGCAGATGGCACAACTGTCATACTCGGCCACTCGCAAGCGTTTTGGTAATACCATGTCGCTTTATATTCCATTGTACCTTTCTAACTTGTGCGCCAATGCTTGTACTTATTGCGGCTTCTCAATGGAGAATAGAATCAAGCGTCGTACCTTGAATCGGGACGAAGTGGCAGCAGAAGTCGAAGCCATCAAGCGCATGAAGTTTGATAGCGTATTGCTGGTGACTGGCGAGCACGAAACTAAAGTGGGTATGAAATACTTCCGCGAAATGGTGCCGATGATTAAGCAACGTTTTAACTATTTGGCGATGGAAGTGCAGCCACTTGATCAAGACGAATACGCTGAGCTCAAGACATTGGGTTTAGATGCGGTGATGGTTTATCAAGAAACGTATCATCCTTCGACTTACGCCGAGCACCATCTGCGTGGCAATAAGATGGATTTCGAATACCGATTGGATACACCCGATCGTCTTGCAAAAGCAGGCATCGATAAGATTGGTATTGGCGCATTGATAGGGTTGGAAGAGTGGCGTACCGACTGTTTTTATGTGGCAGCGCACTTGGACTATCTTGAGCGCACATATTGGCAGACTCGTTACTCAATTTCTTTCCCACGTTTACGTCCTTGTAAGGGCGCGCTACAACCCAAATCAGTCATGACGGATAAGCAACTTGTTCAGCTGATTTGCGCTTATCGTTTGTTGAATCCAGAAGTGGAGTTGTCATTATCGACTCGTGAATCACCAAAGTTCAGAGACAATGCATTACCGTTAGGTATCACCAGTATGTCTGCTGCATCTAAAACTCAGCCGGGCGGTTATGCGATGGATGATGTTGAACTCGAGCAGTTTGAGATCAGTGATGAGCGAAGTGCTGGTTCTGTGGAAGATATGATTCGAGCCAAAGGCTTTGATCCTGTATGGCGAGATTGGCACTCAGCGTATTCTGGTTAATCAGCAAATAAAGCTACTGGTCATCGTTATGTTTCACGTGAAACATAAGTAAAGAAAAGAGGGTTGATGCAAAACATCAACCCTCTACTTTTTTCTAGCTTCTAGCTTCTAGCTTCTAGCTTCTAGCTTCTAGCTTCTAGCTGTGTGCTACTGGTAGCGTTGCTTGACGAAGCCACTCTTTCACATCACCTTCAACAAGTGGGCTGATCTCATCCCATACCTTCTGATGGTAATCATTCAACCATGCAAGCTCTGGACGAGTTAGCATATCAACATTGATGTTGCGCTTGTCGATTGGACAGCGTGTTAGCGACTCAAATGACAGAACAGGGAAGTCACCGTTTGTTGCGGTTTCAACAACAAGCTCTAGGTTTTCAATACGAATACCAAACGCATCTGCACGGTAGTAGCCTGGCTCGTTGGATAGCACCATACCTTCTGTTAGAGGCACGTCGATTTGCTTCTTCGAAATGCTTGCTGGACCTTCATGAACACTTAGGAAGTGACCAACACCGTGACCGGTACCGTGATCGTAATCGTAGCCTTCCGCCCATAAGTGCTGACGAGCTAGCGTATCGATTTGGTAACCACGTGTGCCTTTCGGGAAACGTGCACGAGCAACACCGATGTGACCTTTTAGCGCAAGAGTGAACTGTTTAATCATCTCTTGTGAAGGCTGACCGATCGCAATGGTACGCGTGATGTCTGTCGTGCCATCTAGGTACTGACCGCCTGAATCCACTAGGTAAAGTGTGTTCAGTTCTAACTTACCAGGTTCAGGTTGGTTTTCGTGATTGTAGTGACACATGGCCGCGTTGCCGCCTGCCGCTGAAATGGTATCAAAGCTAAGATCCATAAGTGTCGGGTCTTCGCTACGGAACGCTTCCAGTTTGTCTGCCAGCGTCGCTTCATCATGCAGGTTACCCGCAACGACTTCAGCATCTAACCAAGACAGGAACTTACTCATCGCTACGCCATCGCGGATATGACATGCTTTCATGCCTGCGATTTCAACTGCGTTCTTTGCTGCTTTTGGCATTAGGCATGGATCAGCTTTACTCACCACAGATGCGCCAGCGTTTTGTAGAACCAGCTTAAACCACGCGTTATTTGTCGCAGGGTCAACCAGTACATTCTTGCCAGTTAGGTTTTCTAGTCGTGCTTGCAATGCTTCTGGGTGATGAACCGTCACGCCGGCACCAACATGAGTGTCAAACTCAGCAGGTAGGCGAGCAGGATCTAGGAAGTATTCTACGCTTGAGTCTGAGTGCAGAATCGCGTGAGAAAGCAGAACTGGTAGACGTGAGACATCTAGACCACGAACGTTGAGCAACCAACAGATAGAATCAAGTGCTGTGATCACTGCGCTGTCTGCACCGGCTTTTTTCACGAGCTCTGCGATTTCTTGGCGTTTGCTTTCACTTGACTGACCAACTGCTTCTGTTGCCATTAGGCGAACATCAGAAACCACAGGAGCAGGGCGGTCGTGCCACAGTTCATCAATTGGGTTGCTATCGAGAATCTTAAGCTCAAGGGCACCTGCAAGTTTTGCTTGTGCCATGTCTAGCCAAGCAGCGTTGTGCATGCGAGGGTCGATTGCCACAGACGCGCCATTTGCAAGATGGTCTTTAATCCAATCTAGTGCAGGCTCTTCAATCAAGTGACGGTATTCGAATAGATCAGCAGGAACCTGCTTTGTTACTTGTACTGTGTAGCGACCATCAACAAAGATAGCGGCTTTGTCTTTGGTGATTACCGCAGCACCAGCAGAACCGGTAAAGCCAGTTAGCCAATGTAAACGCTCGTTGTGCGCTGGTACGTATTCACCCAAGTACTCGTCTTCATGAGGGACAAGTAGGGCATCAATATTATGTTGTGCTAGCCATTCGCGAATTGCATTCACGCGGCTTTGGGTATCGTTGTGCATCTGTGTTATTCCTTCAAATTACCGCTCCTTCATGCTCAGGTGTGGGAGCTGTTTCCATCTGCTTCATGCAGTTTACGATTCCATTGAGGTTCGCAATCACTTCAATAGAGTCGGAGTACAACTAGGCCATAGATGAGCCAAAAAGGACTACGACAGTTAAGCTACTCATTTTAGCCGCTAAGCGCAAATTGAGCGCGGTGTTTTTATCTAAGGTGATCGGTTTTTTGTGTGATCATCGTACGTAGCCAGCCTAATGCAGGGTCGTTTTCTCTGTCTCGGTGCCAGAATAAAGTGTAAGCCATAGGTGGGAATTCTAACGGTAGTGGCAGCACGACCAAATCAAGCTGTTTGGCCGCAAGTTGCACAAAATGACTTGGCGCAGTAAAGATAAAGTCGGTGTATGAACATAAACTTGCGGCACTGTTAAAGTCGGGCACAGTGACGGCAATATCGCGGTCGGCGCCAATATCTGCAAGGCGATAATCCAGCAACCAACGGTCGTTGCCATCACAACGTACTTGTACATGGCGTAGGGCGAGATAGGCTTCCAGATTCCAAGGTTGTTTTAGCGCAGGGTGGTTTTTGCGAATAATGCACATTTGGTAATCACGATAAATTTCCAACTCGCAAATGTCATCGGGTGGTTGAAGAGTCAGCTTGGCATCGTTTATATCGATATCTTTTCCAGTTAAGCCTAAATCCAGTTCGCCGCGTTGAAGCATTTTAAATGTATTATCCGACCACGGGTGTGTGCTAATTGTCACGCCAGGTGCTTGTTGAAAAATCGCCGGTAAGAAATGGGGTAGAATGAGAGGGTAGACACTCTCTACCGCTGCTATTTGAAAACGGTATTCACTGCTTTGCGGAGAAAACTCTTCGGGTTGAGTCAGCACTTCTAACTGATTTATCAACAGATCCAGTTTCGGTTTAAGAAACAATGCGCGCGGCGTAGGTGTTAATCCATGTGAGTTTCGAGTGAAAAGAGGGTCATCAAATTGAATGCGCAGTTTAGCCAGTGATTTACTTACGGCAGATTGGCTTAAGCACAATCGGTGGGCCGCACGAGTAACGTTTAACTCTTCAATCAGCACTTTAAAGCAGACCAATAGATTTAAATCGATACGAGCCAGTTTTTCGACATTCACAGTGAATTTCCTCTGAGGAATAATGCTCATGATTATACATCATTTCCATTCATATCATCAGATGATTAAGCTTTACCCAAAGTTCTTTATCCAATTCGGAGTGTTGTGTGTCTAGCCAGTTTTCTAATAGTAAAAAACAGATGGCGTTATTGACCCTTTTGGTTCTTTTTAGTCCTTTAGCGATTGATATTTATCTACCTGCTTTACCTCTTATTGCTTCCACTTTTCAGGTCGATAATGCGCTAGCACAAGACACGATCACTTGGTTCTTATTTGCTATGGGTGTTGGTCAGCTATTCGCAGGTCCCCTAGCAGATAAACTCGGACGTCGAACTGTTGCATTGGGCGGTATCACCATTTACGCGATGAGCGCTTTATTGGCGTGGAGTGCTCAAAATATTGAGTGGATGTTGGTTTCCCGACTGCTACAAGGCTTAGGTGCGTGTGCGACATCGGTAGCAGCCTTTGCAACAGTTCGCGATATTTTTGGCCCGGAAAAAAGCGGCAAAATGATCAGCTACCTTAACGGTGCGATTTGTTTTATTCCGGCTTTAGCTCCAATTCTAGGTAGCTGGTTAACTCAGCAATTTGACTGGCGTGCTAACTTTAGCTTTATGGCTGGTTTTGCTGTGGTGTCTGGATCATTGATGTTTTTCATGATGAAAGAGACTAACCCGTCAACAGAAAAGCAAGCCGTGTTTAAGCTTAGTCGGTATTGGGCAGTGCTTAGCACACCATCTTTTGTTTTCCATGCGTCATTATGCTTGATGGCGATGGCGGTTATTCTTGCTTACGTTACCTCAGCACCGTCGGTATTGATGACGGGGATGGGGCTGTCGATGAATGAATTCACTTTCTGGTTTGGTGTAAATGCGGTGATAAACATTGCGGCATGTATGCTGGCGCCTAAGTTTATGGAGCGCGTTGGAACTCACAACACCTTGGTCACCGGGATCTCAACTCTGGGTCTCGCAGGTGTGATCATGCTAGTGATGAATGGTCAGAATACCGCGCTTTCTTTCATGCTACCTATCTTCATGTCTTCTGTAGGTTTTGCATTCATTCTGGGTGCAGCGGCAGGGAAAGCGTTAGAACCGTTTGGTGATAAGGCGGGCACGGCAGCTGCACTGCTTGGATTGTTCCAAATGAGTGGCTCTGGTTTGTTGGTGGGTACACTGCAACGCTTATCTCTGGATCCACAAACCTTGATCGCAATTCATATGTGGGTCCTATTACCTGCGTTGGTCGTTCTGTTTACAAAAGCAGGGAAGAACTGGCACTCGAGCTTTGCGAAAGCGTAAATCAGTGTAATTTAGTATTTTCCAATGTAAGTAAGGCGTGTATATTTGTCACTCAGACTTTTCCTGACACCATAACGGAACTCAAAAAGTAATGTCGTTAACCACGTATGAAATGGCTCGTATTCTAGAGCAAATGGAAGATTCACCAGAAAAGGTGATGTTTGGCAAGTTGCTTAATGAGCTGGGTAATCAAAGCTCCGAGCGTATTCGTAGTGCGGCTAAACAAGTACCTCTGCCAATTTTGCGTGATATCGTGTACCAATTTCAGCAAGTGATTGAGTCACGCAAAGATGAACAAGTCGAGCAGATGGCAAAAGACCTCGCTCAGCAAGGTATCTCAGCAGAAGAGCTACTGGCTTACTTGAATAAATAATAAAAAATCCCCGCATGATGCGGGGATTTTTTTAGCTTGTCATTTTCTTTTTCAGGATGTGGTCCAAAGACAGCGGTCCTGGCCCCCATACGATTACGATAAGAATCATCAATCCCCAAAGTTGGTGGTCATAAAAACCTTTCTCCCACAACAGTGGGTAAGAGATCACTGCGATGATGTTGAACACAAACAGCATTGCTGCCATCGGGCGGGTAATCAATCCCAGTGCCAAGAACACCGGTAGAACCAACTCCGCAGCCGTACCTAAATAAGCCGCCAATTCCCATGGCAAGATTGGCACTTGGTATTCCAGCTCAAATAAGTACAGCGTGCTATCCCAAGATGAGATTTTGATTAGTCCTGAATTGAAGAACACCCAGGCTACCCACAAGCGACAAAAGAGAAGTAGTAAAGGGACAAAGCCAGCTTGTAGGGTACTGATTAAATCGTCGTACCGATTCACTAAGTTTTTAACCGTATCCGTCATAGAGTGCTCCTTAGATTGATTGCAATGTAAAGCCGTCAACAATATCGAGTGCCATGATGCGATTGAGATGAGCGAGTAAAACTTCAGGTATTTCGCTCAAACTCTGCTTCTGCTCTAAACATTGCAGCAGTTGGAACACATCGGCATCGAGTGCGTGACACAAGGCTTCTCCATTGGCTTGAATCGAGATGACACCTTGCTGTAATTGGTTGATATTAAGTTGTTCGAATTGCCCAGTTTGAATCGCACTAAATAGATAGAATACTGCGTAATTGGAGTCAAAGCTGCGGCAGCCCTTTTTAAGGTGTAAGACTAAAGCGGGTTGTTGCTCTTCACTCACTTCGCCAAGTAACGCAAGCGGTTTTAATTCCGCTGCATTGGATTGCTCATACTGTGCTTGACGAGCTAGGTCGATATGCCACTCGAAGCGTGCGACTTCAGGGCTGTAAGGTGCTTGTGCGATCACCTGACTAAACTGCATGATGGTGTCTTGAAAGCCTTCGCCATAATGCACCACATTTCCTTCTTTTAATGGGTAAGAAAGAACATGCTGGCGAGCTATCTGTTCAAAGCATTCTTCACCAAGCAGCGCTTCAACCATCGGGTAGGTCGCGGACAACACTTCGCTTAAGCTGACGATAAAGTTATTGCGGTAAATTTGTATGCGTTCATCAGCGGTAAACTCATCACTGGCAATATCGCAGTCTTCACCGAGCGCTTGATAGTGCAGGGCTTTAGCAAACTGGCTTTGTAAGGTGGTTAGATTCATGATGCCTTCCTTGGTTCGCTTTGTTCACTTGGAAGTGTGCCTTGCAACAGCAGTTGCGATGCTTTCTGCGCTTCTCCTAATAAGACTTCTGGCGCGGGGATATCCAAATCCCATTCAATCAACGTATGACGTGGACCGTGTTTTTTTGTCCACTGCGCGAACAGTTGCCAAACTTCATCACTAACTGGGCGGCTATGGGTATCAATCCATATCTCACCTTTGTCGAGTTGTTTGATGGTAAAACCTGCCAAGTGAATCTCATCCACTTTGTCGGCTGGAATCGCATCTAGGTATGTGTCGCAATCAAAACCGTGGTTGAACGCCGAAACATAAACATTGTTTAGATCGAGCAATAAACGACAGTCAGTGCGCTTTTGCACTTCGGTAAGAAACTCCCATTCGCTGATGGTCGAATGTTGAAACTTCACATAACTAGATGGGTTCTCTATCAAGATCTCGCGTTGCAAATATTCCTGCACTTCATTCACGTTACGAGTGAACACGTTGAGCGCTTCTTCCGTATACGGAAGTGGAAGCAGGTCATTAAAGTAGTGACCGCCGTTTTCACTCCAACTTAAATGGTCAGAAACAAGGATTGGGTCGATTGAGTTAATCAGTGCTTTAAGTTGCGCAAGATGCTTTTGACTAACACGTTCCACCGAACCTAGCGACAAACCAATACCGTGGCAGCTAATTTGATATTGCTCGCGAAGCGTTTGTAGCTGATGGCGCTCTGTTGCATTGGGTTGGAAATAGTTTTCACTGTGGATTTCTAACCAAGACAACTCGGGTTGGTTTTGGCTAAAGTAATCGAGGTGAGGGGTTCTTAATCCAACTCCAACAAGGTCGTGGAAGGTGTGGTGTTTCACGTGAAACTCCTTTTCAAATCGTGCGGGAAGAAAAGGATGCGTCTTGGCTTTGCGTTGGTTGAGCGTCAACGCATCCTCACAATAGCTAGCGATAAAAGATTATGAAGAAGAAGTGCTACCGCCAGCGAGTTTGTCACAAAGACCTTTTGGTACGACTACGAATGCGTCTTTTTGGTTATCTTCTTTAGAAGTACCAGCGCATGAGCTGCTTTTTGTTGCACAGTCGTTTTTACCTGCTTTAGAAACGCCATAGCACTTTTCTTTTTCAGCAGCGACAGCTGGAGCTGCAGTTAGCATTGTGCCACCAAGAGCTAGAAGACCAGTAACAGCAGCAGTAACAGCTAGATTCGACTTTTTCATAATAAATTCCTCTGAATGATTTCCTTTACTTTAAGTTGGCAAGATGAATCGCCTGTTTTGGCGTTTTTGTTATCAACTTGCTTAACTTAAAAGATAGGAAACTGGCTAAAAAACTTTCAGAAAAATTTCTGAAGTAAATAGGTTTGTAGGGTCAAATAGGTATAACTAATTGATGTGTTGGGCAAAAAAACATCGATTTTTTTATCAAGTTTTGTCTAAACAGCACCCGGTTGTTTAGGTTATAATCGGTTTTTATGTATAAATAACCAGTAGCTCTCATCATGATGGATCCATCTCTATTACTCGACGGTTTGAACGATAAACAACGTGAAGCCGTTGCAGCACCTCTAGAAAACTTGCTCGTTCTTGCTGGCGCAGGAAGTGGTAAGACACGCGTTCTTGTTCACCGTATCGCTTGGCTGATGTCGGTCGAGCAAGCTTCTCCGTTTTCAATTATGTCGGTAACCTTTACCAATAAGGCGGCGGCAGAGATGCGTGGACGTATCGAAGAGCTAATGATGGGCAGTGCAGGCGGTATGTGGAATGGTACTTTCCACGGCATTTGTCACCGTATTCTGCGTGCACACTATCTTGATGCGAAGCTACCGGAAGATTTCCAAATCATCGACAGTGACGACCAACAGCGTCTGCTAAAGCGTTTGATCAAAGCGCAAAACCTCGATGAGAAGCAATGGCCAGCACGCCAAGTGGCATGGTGGATTAACGGCAAGAAAGACGAAGGTCTGCGCCCGTCGCACATTGATGCGTACCATGATCCAGTAACCAAGACATATCTGCAGTTGTACACCGCTTACCAAGAAGCGTGTGATCGTGCTGGTTTAGTCGATTTTGCGGAAATCTTGCTGCGCGCACATGAGCTACTGCGTGATAACAAGTTCGTTCGTGAACACTACCAAGCACGCTTTAAGCACATCTTGGTCGATGAGTTCCAAGATACCAACAACATTCAATATGCTTGGCTACGTATGATGGCGGGTCCTGAGTGTCACGTGATGATCGTAGGTGATGACGACCAGTCGATTTATGGTTGGCGTGGTGCAAAAGTCGAGAACATTGAGAAGTTTACGCTCGAATTCCCAAGCGTGAATACCATTCGTCTTGAGCAAAACTACCGTTCCACTAAGACCATTCTAGAAGCATCTAACACCCTGATTGCGAATAACACCGAGCGTATGGGTAAAGAGTTGTGGACGGATGGCGTGGTCGGTGAGCCTATCTCGGTTTACAGCGCTTACAACGAATTAGATGAAGCCCGTTTTGCGGTGAACAAAATCAAAGAGTGGCAAGACAAGGGCGGTGCTCTGAATGACGCTGCGATGCTTTACCGTAACAACGCCCAGTCGCGTGTTCTGGAAGAAGCGTTAATTCAAGCCGGTCTGCCTTATCGTATCTATGGCGGCATGCGATTCTTCGAACGTCAGGAAATCAAAGATGCCTTGAGCTACATGCGTCTGATTGCCAACCGTAACGATGATGCGGCGTTTGAACGTGTGGTGAATACGCCAACGCGTGGTTTGGGCGATAAGACGCTTGAAACCATCCGCTTTGCGGCTCGTGATCGTGGTTGCACCATGTGGGAAGCGAGTGTGGCAATGTTGGACGAGAAGGTGCTTGCTGGTCGCGCTGCTGGTGCTCTGAGCCGTTTTATCGAGCTTGTCACCGCGCTAGAAGACGACACCTTAGAGATGCCGCTGCATCACCAAACTGACCATGTGATTAAATACTCGGGCTTGTTCGCGATGTACGAGCAAGAGAAGGGCGAAAAGTCTAAGGCACGTATTGAGAACTTGGAGGAATTGGTGACCGCAACTCGCCAATTCGAGAAACCAGAAGAAGCCGAAGACATGTCACTGCTGACGGCATTCCTAACCCACGCAGCACTAGAAGCGGGCGAAGGACAAGCGGACGAATTTGAAGATGCGGTTCAGCTCATGACATTACACAGTGCGAAAGGTCTAGAGTTTCCATTGGTGTTTATGGTCGGTGTGGAAGAAGGCATGTTCCCAAGCCAAATGTCGGCAGAAGAAGCAGGGCGCTTAGAAGAAGAACGCCGTCTGTGTTACGTAGGCATGACCCGTGCAATGCAGAAACTGTACATCACTTATGCTGAAATGCGTCGTTTGTACGGTCAGGATAAATACCATAAACCGTCTCGCTTTATCCGTGAACTGCCAGAAACTTGTTTAGATGAAGTACGAATGAAGGCGCAAGTTAGCCGTCCTTCAAGCAGTGGTCGATTTAGCCAAACTGTTGTGAAAGAGAGCTTCAATGAAACTGGCTTTACGCTAGGTTCTCGTGTGATGCATCCTAAGTTTGGTGAAGGCACCATCATCAACTTCGAAGGCAGTGGCCCACAAAGCCGCGTACAGATTGCCTTTAACGGTGAAGGCATCAAATGGTTGGTGACTGCTTACGCACGACTAGAGAAGCTGTAAGGCTTGACCAAAACTCATACCAATCGTAGTAAATAACTGGTCATTCTAGCTTGTTAAAATACTCGATAACTGCGTTGCAATTTTTGATTGTAGAATAACTACTTATCGAAAAATTGCGCCTTGTTCTCAAGCATTTTCCCTACGCTATTTCTGATCACTTATTTACTGTGATTGGTATCATCAACTTAAGAGCTGCTTCGGCGGCTCTTTTTGTTTGTGCAGTTTTGGTGTCGCTAACGCAGTAAAAAATGGAATGATAAATGGAGTACAAAAGCGCGACTTAACGATGCCGTTTGAAGTGAAAGGTGGGCGTTGTGGGTGAATGCCTGTTTTCAGCAGATCTACTGAGAAAAACTTTAGGCAAAGAAAAACCCCGAGGGCTTGCGCCCATCGGGGTTATAGTCTTACTCGCAGCAATCCAGCTACTAAGAGTGCTCCATGCATCTAATCCATGATAGTGTGCTGAATCCGTCAGCTTAATCCTTACGTCGCCTTCCTAGCGGTGTCCTTAGTGACCTTATCCTGGTCTGCTAACTATCCTCGTTAGCTCTCATCACTTGTTCCCTGAGCGGTGTCCCTGACATCATCCTGATGTTCAAATCCTTGCCTCGTCCAGAGGTGTCCATTTCCCGTCCTTAGTAGCAACCATCCTAGTCACTATTGATTCCGTTCAATGTCCAATTTTGCAATCCATGCCCGACTATTCATCCTGAATAACCGTTTCTTCTTCCTGAAGTTCACCAAGTCCGTGGTGTTTCCTGTTCCGTGTCAGCATCCTTCCGACAGGTTTAATATTACGTGTTTAACGATTTCCAACAACGGGCTAATCTCACATTTTTTTACACTCTTAGCGTTCAAAAAAGATACATAAGTATTAAATTCAATGGCTTATTATCTTTGTTGTACGGTTTTACCATTAAAAAAGAGAGGTTTGCTCAACCCTTTGTGAGAGATCTCGCACAAGGGGTCGAGCGAAAGACTCTTACTGCCCGATAGCGGCACCTTCACGTCTTGGATCCGCAGCGCCTTCAAGACCGTCTTTTGTTATTCGTATCGCATGCAGACCAGAGTTCAAATCCCGAACATCGGTTTTAAAGCCCATCTTCTCCAGAGCAGGCTGTAAGCCCTCTGCGGCGGTACCTTGCTCAATATCTAAGGTGCCAAAACGGTTCAGCAATCGTGGCTGATTAATCGCGCTTTGGATGTCCATATCCCATTGCGTGTGGGCGATAATGGCTTGTGCGACGTAACCAATAATGCGGCTACCACCCGGTGAGCCAATTGCCATGTAAGGTTTGTCATCCTTCATCAAAATGGTCGGTGCCATGGAGGAGCGTGGGCGTTTTCCCGGTTCTAAGCGGTTCGCGATTGGCACACCATCTTGATGCGTGCGGAAAGAGAAATCGGTCAGTTCGTTGTTGAGCAAGAAGCCCCGCACCATCAAGCGTGAGCCAAAGGCGTTCTCGATGGTTGTTGTCATTGAAACCACATTGCCTTGCTTATCGACGATATTGAAATGGCTGGTGGAAGGCAACTCGATCGATTGGTCCATGCTTAAGTCCATGGCGTGCGACCAAGGAGGGTTGCCGGCTTCAACCTTACTCAACGCTTTACCGACTTGAATGAGCTCAGCACGTTGTTTGAGATAATCTTTATCAAGCAAGCCTTCGGTTGGCATTGGCACATAATCTTGGTCAGCCATGTATTTACCACGATCCGCGAACGCAAGGCGCGATGCATCAGCGATCACTTGCCATGATTTCGCGCTTTCGGCTCCCCAGCCTTTAAGATCGTATTGCTCGGTGATCGCGAGAATCTGTCCAACCGTCAATGCGCCAGAGCTAGGTGGTCCCATACCGCAGATGTCATAGCTTTGGTAAGCCGCACAAACCGGTTCACGTTGCTTAATTTGGAACGCATCAAAGTCAGGTTGTGCCAATACGCCAGGATTTCCCGGTGCATTTTGTACTGTCTTGATGATGTCTGTGGCGATATCGCCTTGATAGAAAGCTTTTGCCCCTTGCTCTGCAATTGCCGTCAGAGTTTGCGCGTATTCAGGGTTCTTCAACAACGTGCCTTCGGCTTTTGGTGAGCCATCTGGATTAAAGAAGTAAGCCTTAGTCGCAGGGAAGCGTGATAGGCGCTTGGCATCTTTCTCAATCAGACTCGCGAGGCGAGGACTTACTTCGAAACCTTGCTCAGCCAAGGTAATCACAGGTTGGATGATCTTCTTCCATTCCAACTTGCCGTATTTCTGGTGCGTGTCCCACAGTAGTTTCACTGTGCCAGGAGTGGCAACGGAACGCCCACCGACAACCGCATCGTAAAATTGCAGAGGTTGTCCTTTGTCATCTAGGAAGAGTTTCGGCGTTGCGGCGAGCGGTGCGGTTTCGCGTCCATCATATGTAGTCAGTTTTTGTTTCTCACTGTCCCAATACACTAAGAAGGCGCCACCACCAATGCCTGAAGATTGGGGTTCTACCAAGCCCAGCATCAGTTGTACGGCAACCATGGCATCAATAGCATTACCACCTTGTGCAAGAACGTCTGCCCCAGCTTGGGTTGCAATTGGGTTAGCAGCGGTAACCATATAATCTTTCGCTTTGATCAATTGTTTTTGCTCGAAGCCAGTGCTGTGCTCCGGCGCAACCGCATCTGCTGCTTGGTTAGCAAAGACTGATGTAGATAAGATTAGTGGGGAGGTAAGAAAAAGACCCGTGGTCACGAGTCGGTTGAACGTCCAATGCATGATGACTCTCCATGTTGCCAGTTTTGTGCTTTGAGCTTGGCAGTTATGGAGAGTCACGTCGAGTCAGCAATCTTAGAAATGTCGATTGTGCTACGCTTTTAAATCAGTACTTTATCCGATAAAAGTATTGATAGTTTGGTATAGAATACTGCCGCCCACTAGAGTAAATACCACGCCGCATAGACCGTCGATGTAGATACCCGCTTGTTGCAATTTACGCTGTAAGCGCTGTGTCGATAGCATCCATGCAAGGCTAGAGAACCAGAATAGCGACAAGCCAAACAGGATGACCAGTGCAATACCTTTGCCAGTAATCGACATACCTGCTGGGACTAAACTTGACATCAAACTGACAAAGAACACCAGGGCTTTTGGGTTAAGAATGTTGGTCGCAAACCCTTTAGCAAACGCTTGACGCTTATTGCTGATCACTAGGTTATTTTGCTTCTTAGGTTGATCCGTCTGTGTTTTTTGGATCATCGAGATCACGGCACGCAATGCGCCAATTCCTAAGTAGAGCAGGTAACTACCACCGAGCAGTTGTACCACGGAATACAGCACTGGGTGCTGGTGGACGACAAAACTCACACCTGTCAGGCTGAACAAAGAGTGCAGCAAAATACCGACGGACAATCCCAACGCAATGTACAAGCCAGTTTGACGACCATGACGCGTCGCGTTTTGTACGACCAGCGCAAAGTCCGGACCTGGACTCATTAGGGCAATAAAGTGAATGCTGGCGAGTGTCAGCAATATGGTGGATTCATTCATAACACATCTCAAATTTAACCAATGCGGCTATTGTCGTGGTAAGTCACCTGTGGCGCTTGTAAAAAACTGACAGCTTTCTCGGTAAATGAAATTAACGAGCCACTTGAGAAGGGGAAACGCCGTAGGTCTGTTTAAACGCTTTGCTGAAATGCGCTTGATCGTAGAAACCGATTTGATGGGCGACGTCGGTACCACATTGACCAGCTTGCAGTAACTTCATGCCTTGTTCAAGGCGCAGGCGTGCGAACCATGCATAAGGCGTCATGCCAGTTTGCGCTTTAAAGTGGCGCTGGAACTGAGTTGGGCTCAGTTGGCACAGCTCTGAAAGTGAATCCAAACGCACTGCTTGGCCAAGGTTCGCCATTAGGTAATCTTTTAACGTCCCAAGCGATTGGTTTCCTAGCGGCACCACTTTTTGTCGCTCAAGCGATCCGTAGCGATCAAAAAGTTGGTTAAATCCTTCAAAAGGAAGGCAATCTTTGGTGAGTTGGCTGAGGTTTTCACGACGAAGCAGCCCGTGTAAGTTACTAAGTTGTGAAAATATCTGCGGATCCGAGATGATCAGTTCGTTGAAGTGTATTATTTGACCGTTTTGCTTAAGATCAGCCAGATCGCTCAATAGATGAGGTTCGATCGCAAACACATTTACTTCGTAGCCACTCTCGAGCTTAGATTGCCCGTCGTGCAGCTCATCCGGCGGCATAATCACAATTTGCCCGTGACCAACTTGGTGGCTGTTACCTTGGTATTGGAACTTCTGCGCACCATGCGTGATCAGGCCGAGATGAAAATCCAGATGGTAATGCCTTTGAAAAGCAAATTTCTGGTATTTCGCCTCTATTAGACTCAAGTTGTCATGGTCGGTTGCGTAGTACTGAATATGTTCCATTAAATAAAAAAGCTTGGTCACATTATGACCAAGCTTATCTGGCAATTTCTAACTTGTCTTGTAAAAAACGATCACTGTGGCTGAACGATTCGGCGTGAGCGACGGTTATTACGTAATCCATCAAAGCTAAACACGACTAGTGCTCCCCAAATAAAGACGAAAGTGATCGCTTTATCCATGGTAAAGGGTTCGCCATACATCAATACTGCAAGTAAAAACATTAAGCTTGGGCCTATATATTGGAAAAAGCCCAAAGTCGATAATTTGAGTCTTGTTGCTGCACCCGTAAAGCACAGCAGTGGCAGGGTTGTTATAACCCCAGCCGCGATCAACAAACTATTTAACGTAAGTGGATTCGTAAGCATATTTGAGGTTGGTGTATCGGCAATAAAAAGCAAATAAACAGCGGCCACTGGCAGTAGAAGTAATGTCTCGATAAACAAGCCAGTTTTTGCATCGACACTGACTTTCTTTCTTAATAAGCCATAAAAGCCGAAGCTCATTGCTAACGCCATCGCAACAACAGGTACGGAGCCAAATACAATCAGTTGAACGAGTACGCCACAACCTGCCAATACAACCGCGAACCACTGTAATTTACGCAGTCTCTCTCCCAAAAATACCATCCCGAGTAAGACGTTGATCAGTGGGTTAATGTAATAACCTAAGCTGGCGTCGAGCATATGATTCGAGTTTACCGCCCAAATGAAAATCAACCAATTGCCGCCAATTAACATGGAACTTGCGATCAGGTAAGCGATTTTCGTTTTGTCTTTCGCGATGTGGTAAGCCGAGCGCCAGTGACGGCCAAAATGGAGGAGTGCAGCAAGCAAAAAGAAAGACCATATCACTCGGTGGCTTAGAATTTCCAAAGGAGATACTTGTGCGATGGACTTAAAGTACATCGGCGCAATGCCCCACATGGTATACGCGCCAATCGCTAGCAAGATGCCTTGCCGCGCGCGTTGTTGTTCGTCTTCTGGTGTCATGAAGTGTCACCTAATTGTGTGTTTTATAGAGCAGAAAATCAGTATACGAGTCGTGATGCGAAACACCTAACAATTTGCGGTTTTATTCACCATGAAACCCCATTACAATGTGCCCTCACTTTGTGTGCCAGTGGTATGCATAAGCACCTCTTTTTTAAGACCCAATCTGAGACTTTTCATGACCTCGACCTTGTTAGCCGAACAATCTGATTCGCCTGTAACGCCTCAACGTGTGTTGGAGGATGTGTTTGGTTACCAAGAGTTCCGTGATGGTCAGCAGTTGGTGATTGACGCTGCGGTAGAAGGTCGCGACAGCTTAGTTATCCTGCCTACTGGTGGCGGTAAGTCGCTGTGTTATCAAATTCCTGCTTTGGTTCGCTCTGGCATTACTTTGGTGATCTCTCCGCTTATCTCGCTGATGAAGGACCAAGTGGACCAGCTTAAAGCCAACGGTGTAGCGGCTGAGTGCATTAACTCGACCATGCCTCGTGAAGAGCTGCTCAGCGTGTATAACCGCATGCACACTGGTCATCTTAAGTTGGTGTACGTCTCGCCAGAACGCGTATTAATGCGTGACTTCATTGAACGTTTGGAAAACCTGCCGTTATCGATGATTGCCGTTGATGAAGCGCACTGTATTTCCCAGTGGGGACACGACTTCCGTCCAGAATATGCCGCGCTTGGTCAACTTAAGCAGCAGTTTTCCCATGTGCCATTTATGGCGCTGACGGCGACCGCAGATGACGCAACGCGCCGAGATATTCTTGAACGTCTGCAACTGAATAATCCAGAGGTTTACCTAGGCAGCTTCGACCGTCCCAACATTCGCTACAACTTAGTTGAGAAGCACAAGCCGGTTTCGCAAATCGTTCGTTATCTTGAAACCCAAAAGGGGAATTGCGGCATCATCTATTGTGGTAGCCGTAAGAAAGTTGAGATGGTGACCGAGAAGCTGTGCAACAACCACATTCGTGCTGCTGGTTATCACGCAGGTATGGACGCTGATGAGCGCGCTTACGTTCAAGAAGCTTTCCAACGTGATGACATCCAAATTGTAGTGGCGACCGTCGCATTCGGTATGGGCATCAACAAACCAAACGTGCGCTTTGTGGTTCACTTTGATATCCCGCGAAATATCGAATCCTACTATCAGGAAACGGGTCGTGCAGGGCGTGATGGTCTACCTGCGGAAGCGATGATGTTGTATGACCCAGCGGACATCAGTTGGCTGCGCCGTATGTTGGATGAGAAAGACGATGGTCCACAGAAGCAGGTGGAAACCCACAAACTGAATGCGATGAGTGCCTTTGCTGAGGCGCAGACTTGTCGTCGTCAGGTGCTATTGAATTACTTTGGTGAGTATCGTGAGAAGCCATGTGGCAACTGCGATATTTGCTTAGATCCACCGAAGCACTTTGATGCCACGGAAGAAGCACGTAAGGCGTTGTCTTGTGTGTACCGAGTGAATCAGAGCTTTGGTATGGGCTACGTGGTAGAGGTGCTACGTGGTATGCAAAACATTCGTGTACGTGAAAACGGGCACGATAAGATTTCTACCTACGCGATAGGGCGCGACCACAGCCACGATTACTGGGTGAGTATCTTCCGTCAGTTAATCCACAAAGGGCTGTTGTTTCAAAACATCACGCGTAACTCAACGCTGCAATTAACCGAAGAGGCACGTCCGCTTTTGCGTGGCGATGTGACCCTAGAGTTAGCGGTTCCACGTTTAGACACCGCAGCACGTGCGGCGAAGTCAGATAAACTGACCAGCAAGAACTACGACAAAAAGCTGTTTGCTAAGTTACGTAAGCTGCGTAAGTCGATTGCTGATGAAGATGGTTTGCCACCATACGTGGTCTTCAGTGACGCAACTTTGATTGATATGGCGGAAATTCTGCCAACGTCTTACGGCGAAATGCTGGCAGTCAGCGGTGTTGGTCAGCGCAAACTAGAGAAGTACGCCGATCCATTCCTTGATTTGATTCAAGAACACATTACTCACCACGGATAAGGAACCAAGATGCAAAAGGAATTTGGCTTAGCGGACTACATGCCACAAGAAGGGCGCTTAATCATTACCGCGCCGAGCTTTGACCTTGATAGCTTTCCTGCTTTAGGTGAGCGTTTAGTCGGCTTGCTTTCTGCTACTGTGGTGGAAAAACAATGGGATGCAGACATTCACTCTTGGCTGATCGACTTTGAAGGTTGCCGACTGTTTATGAAAGCAGAGCATTACAGCGAAGCGATTTGGTTTGAAGCGTTAGCGATTGAAGAGAGCAGGGAAGAGTTGGATTATCTTGCAGGATTGTTCCAACGCGGCTTCTAAAAATAGAATTTTTCTTGAAAGGGTGTTTCACATGAAACACCCTTTTTTATGCTTAAACGTTTGCGTAAAACAGACGACTTGCGGCGAAAAGTGGTTAATGTATAATCGCCCACCGCTTCGCTCAGAATGAGCCAAGCCAGTTTATGTTTCATTTTACACTGTTGGTAAGAGCCACTTTATTCAGTGACTCGATTTGGGTTCCCTCACCCCCAAACCAAACTAAAAAGGTATCGCATGAGTAACTTTACCCCTGCGCAGCAGCGCAACGCCCTTATCTATCTGGTTCTATTCCACCTAGTCATTATTGCATCTAGCAATTACCTAGTTCAGCTACCGTTTACTATCTTCGGTTTCCATACCACTTGGGGTGCATTCACTTTCCCATTTATCTTCTTAGCGACTGACTTAACTGTGCGTATTTTCGGTGCTCAGTTGGCACGTAAGATCATCTTCTTAGTGATGTTGCCTGCTTTGGCAGTGTCTTACTTCTTATCGGTGGTGTTCTTCGAAGGTCAATTCCAAGGTTTTGGTCACCTAGGGGAATTTAACTTGTTCGTTGCTCGTATCGCGATTGCTAGTTTCATGGCGTACCTACTTGGTCAGATCATGGATGTACACGTGTTCAACCGCTTACGTCAAATGAAGCAATGGTGGGTGGCACCAACGTGTTCAACGCTTTTCGGTAATGCACTTGATACCATCGCTTTCTTCGCCATTGCGTTCTACCAAAGCCCAGATCCATTTATGGCGGAGCATTGGACGGAAATCGCGCTGGTGGATTACGGCTTCAAACTGGTTATCAGTCTTGGTTTGTTCGTTCCGATGTACGGCGTATTACTGAATTACCTAATTAAGAAGCTGACTGCGGTGAACCCTGACTTTAAGGTGACGACAAGCGTTCAGTCTTAATATCAGTGGGAACCCCGAAAGCCGCTTGCTTAAATCAAGCGGCTTTTTTGTACCTGCTTACTGGGATTTAGAGGGTTTTGTACAGCGTGGGGAGCAATTAGATCATGGGTGTCCAAAAGCTCCCTAAGCTGTACGAAGGTAAAAATGAGCAATAAAAAAGGTCCCGAGTGAGACCTTTTTATCGAAGTTACGGAACGTAGAGGAAGCTAGTTGGTGAAATGGCTAACGGAGCATCTTCTCAATCAAAATGGCTTTTTGCGCATCGAAGGCGCCAAGTTGCAGGCCGTTCTCCCAACTGATGCTTTGATTGAACATCGCCAGCATCAAACCGACACTGCGTTGATTGGCGTCCTGCCAGCAATCAGATTCGCTGTACTCTCCATCATTTATCGCGTTGCCATTAACGAGAATGGGCTCGAAACGCCATTTTTCGCCGACACGGTAGTAGCCTTTACTGGTTAAGGTCTGGTTGGATTGAATCGTTAAAATGTGCTCGATGCCCGGCTCACCGGTTAATTCAAATACAAATCTTAGCTGGTGGTCGCCACATTGCAGCTCAACGATCAGTTGGCCGTTTTCCTCAATCAGTGTTGACTGAGAGTAGTCTCCGAAGCAGTGCAGCAACCAAGAAATAGGGTGACTGGCTGTTTCAAGAAACCACTCTTTGAGTGTGAAGGTGCCCGGTAGGTTAACTTGGGTGATTAGATTGACCACACAAGGTTGGGTTTGCGAGGTGAGCCATTTCTCTATCGTCTTGGCGGTCTCTAGCTGAGCAAAGGCGTAATTAACCAATAGGTTGGAGTTCGGTTGCTGCCAGTGAGTGATGTCGGAATTCAATCCCACCAATGGCTTTTCACAGATAAGCTTGGTTGAACCTAACGTCTTTATGATCTCTGCATGAGTATGCGCAGGTGTCGCGATGGTCACGACATCAAGTAGTTTGAGTGCGCTGATGTTCGTTTCTGCCTTTGGGATTGCTTCTTCACTGCACGCTTGCTGAAGCGGTTCTATTTGGTTGGCGCATAACGTTGTGACCGATACACCATTGTTTCGATAGTGGGGAATGTGCGTGCGTCCCCAGTTGATTCCTATGATGCCGGCTTGCTGGATTTGCTCTGGCTTGTTGAAACGTTCACTCAATGGCGGCAAGGCAATTCGTTCATCGGTTAGACGTTGGTCATGGTGATAGTCATTGCTTGGCAGCACTTGCCATGGTTTGTTGTAATGCTGTTTGAGTGCACAAACGAGTTCGTAGAAATTCCACTTATCTTTTAAGTTGCTATCAAGGTGATATAAACCGGCTTCGTTCCGCTCAATAAGCTGCAAAAAGGCGAGTGCAGTATCGTCCATATGAGAAGTCGCAGGATACCAAGCCGTGCTAGCGGTAATAACGCCGTTCTCTTCATATTGGCGGTCGAGATGCGCCAACATGTTATTGCCTTCTGCTTGGTGATGGAGCTGCCAACCAATTCGAGCAACCATCGCATCTGGATTTGCTTGCCAGATTGCATCTTCACAACGAACTTTGTATTTGCCGTAATCATCTTGGGTGTTTCTTTCTTCAAAGATGCCATAAGGCCCGTTTTTTGTGGCATCAAATACCATTGCTGTGCTGACAAAGAGGTAAGGAATATTGTGGCGTTTGCATTGCTCACCAAGCCACGCTGCCCACTCTTCACTTCCCATCGCCATATGGCACACCGCATTGATGTGGTGTTGCTGCCAAAATTGTTCACTTTGCTCTGGATCATCTGGTGAGATTTGGTGGTGATTCCACTCCAATATGTTCCAGCCGCGTAGGTGAAACTGATGAGCGACTTTTGGGGCGAGGGTACCAGTTAAGCCAGTCATTAAAACGGTTTTCATGATGGTGCATCTTGGTTGGCTAAATTGTGTTTATCAATAAAGCATGGCTGTTTTTCGATGTAGAGCGGAGAAGCTGAGATTTTTGCTGGGCAGCACGTTTTGTAGGGGAAGTAGAAGCAGAAAAGCCCAAGCGAACGCCTGGGCTTTAGTATTGTAAGGCAGTGATATTCGCTTATTTTGCTACGATATTTAATGGCCAGCCGATGTCTGTCTGACGGTTGGATTCAATTTCCAGCTCAGCCGCAGTCAGTGGGTTTTTCTCTAGCCATTGCGCATCAATGTGTAACGTTAGATTGTCGCCTTCAACCGTTAGAGTCACATTTGGCTCTAGATCAGGATTGCGACGATGGCTGAGTAGAACCGCAAGACGCAACAGTCTTAATACTCGTTTGGCACTTGAGCCTGATAATGCATGCTGCTCAGGTAAAGAAGTGAGCTGTTCGCGATAGCGACGAGCCACTTCACCAATAAAGAACTTCTGCGCGCGCGTGTAACCAGGCAGATCCAAATTCTGTAGCAAGTAAGCACTATGCTCTCCGCCTTTTTTGAAATCGATAGTTAAGCCAATTTCATGCAGTTTTGCGGCGGTCTCGAGTAATATCTTGCCCTGAGGCTCTGTAATCCACTCATCGCCTCCAGCTTGCTGTAAAAGCGTGTGTGCCAGAGTAGCGACTTGTTCGCCGTATTGGTGATCGAGCTGATAGCGATTTTGTACGCTAGCGATAGTGCGGGCACGAATGTCTTCTTGACGAAGCTCTTCAACCATCTCATACACTAAGCCTTCGCGTAGTGCGCCGCCAGCGAGTGTCATAGCATCGATTTCAAGCAATTCAAAAACGGCAATCAAAATAGAGAGGCCACTAGGGAACACTAATGCACGCTCAAGTGTTAAGCCTTCAATATCGAGTTCTTCTAAATGGTCGGCCAACATGGCTTGCTTCTGTAGACGTTTGAGTTTGGAGTGAGTGATTACTTCGTCCATGCCTTGCGCCAGCATTATCTCTTGCAATGCCTGAACAGTGCCTGATGCACCAACACACACATCCCAACCAATTTCTGTATAACGTTCTAAAATCGGCTGGATGGTCTGTTTCGCCCCTTCAATTGCCGCGTCAAAGTTACGAGCATTCAATTGACGATCTTTAAAGAAGTTTTCAAGCCAAGTCACGCAGCCCATTTTTAAGCTGGTCAGTGCTTTGGCTTCGAAACCTTCACCGATAATCAGTTCGGTACTTGCTCCACCGATATCGACTACAAGGCGACGACCACTACCGCCAGAGGTGTGAGCGACACCTTTATAGATAGTGGCTGCTTCTTCTTCACCAGTAATCACTTCGATAGGCTGGCCTAGAATTTGGTTAGCCTTTTCTAAAAACACATCTACATTGGTCGCGGTACGTAATGTTGCAGTACCGACGATGCGAATGTTTTGTTTAGGAATGTCCTGCAAGCGTTCCGCAAATAGACTTAAGCAGTCCCATCCTCGCTGCATAGCTTCCATACTAAGAGAATTATGTTCATCTAAGCCCGCTGCTAGACGAACTTTGCGCTTAATTTTAGCCATTGTTTGAACGCTGCCATCGATGTGACGCACAACGAGCATGTGAAAACTGTTCGACCCGAGGTCGATGGCGGCATATAGCGGTGATGATCCTGCTTGACTCATAAAACGAACTCAGTTTCCTATTACGATTGTTTTGGTGCCGATTGACGCGGTTGGCGTGGACGACGTCCCTGCGGCTTACGGTTACCAGAACCAGAGCGGGTACCGCCAGTATTCGTGCGGCGCTGTTGGTTGCGTGGTGCACGCATACGAATCGGAGCCGGTAGATCTTGAATCAGTGCCGACGAATCGTACTCTGAAACTGGGATTGTATGCTCAATGTATTCTTCGATTGCTGGTAGGTTAACCGCGTACTCTTCACAAGCAAAACTGATCGAATGACCGCTCGCACCAGCGCGACCAGTACGGCCAATACGGTGAACATAATCTTCACAGTCGTCAGGAAGGTCGTAGTTGAAAACGTGCGTTACCTGAGGAATATGCAGGCCACGCGCTGCAACGTCAGTTGCAACTAAGATGTCGACATCACCTTTGGTGAATTGCTCAAGAATCTTCTCACGCTTCTTCTGCGGTACATCGCCAGTAAGAAGGCCTACACGGTGTCCATCGGCAGCCAAATGTCCCCAAACCGATTCACACTTATGCTTGGTATTGGCAAAAATGATAGCGCGATCTGGCCACTCTTCTTCAATTAGTGTTTGAAGCAGCGCCATTTTGTCTTCATTCGAAGGATAGAAAAGCTCTTCCTGGATACGGTGGCCAGTTTTTTGTTCTGGTTCGACAACGACATGCTCAGGAGTATTCATGTGTTCGAATGCCAGTTCTTGAACGCGGTAAGACAGCGTTGCTGAGAACAGCATGTTCAAACGCTCTTTTGGCTCAGGCATACGACGGAACAAGAAGCGAATGTCTTTAATAAAGCCAAGATCGAACATGCGGTCGGCTTCGTCCAGAACAACAGCTTGAATGTTGTTGAGGTTAAATACGCGCTGTTTGTAGAAATCGATGATACGGCCTGTTGTTCCGATCAGAATATCTACGCCGTCTTGCAGTTTCGCAAGTTGCTTGTCGTAGCTTTCACCACCGTAAGCTAGAGCGGTTTTTAGACCTGTGCTTTCAGTTAATGATTCTGCATCATTGTAAATCTGAATAGCGAGCTCACGTGTAGGCGCCATAATAATTGCGCGTGGCTGTGTAGGCTTACGACCTTCATGTTCCGGAGTCGTCAGAAGGTGGTTGAACGTAGCAGTAAGAAACGCGAGCGTTTTACCAGTACCCGTTTGGGCCTGGCCTGCGATGTCTTGGCCGGTGAGCAGGACCGGCAACGCCAAGGCTTGGATAGGGGTACAAAATTCGAACCCTTTTTTGTCCAATCCTTCAATAACTTGGGGCTTTAAGCCCAAATCGGCGAACTTTTGCTCTGTGATATGCGTCTTTTTCATGGCTATAGAATATCAGCTAAAGCTTGCAATACGAAAGTAAATACATTCCAATAGGGCATCTAATTACTGGTTATCATCCAACCAGTTTCGAAAAACACATTGGAGTGGAAGATGAGTGATAAGATTTTGCAGCTAACTGATGACGGTTTTGAAAACGATGTAATCAACGCTGCAGGCCCGGTTCTAGTGGATTTTTGGGCAGAATGGTGTGGTCCTTGTAAAATGATCGCTCCTATTTTGGACGAAATCGCAGACGAGTACGAAGGCAAACTCACTATCGGTAAACTAAACATCGACCATAACGCAGGTACACCACCTAAGTTTGGTATTCGCGGCATTCCAACGCTATTACTATTTAAAGATGGTAACGTAGCGGCAACGAAAGTAGGTGCTCTGTCTAAAACTCAACTAAAAGAGTTCCTAGACGCAAACTTATAATCACCAAGTGATTACAGATAAAACCGTGCAAAGTTACAATGCACGGTTTTGTTTTTCTAACTCTGGACTAGAATACTAATTAGTGCTAACTTATCGCGCGTTAATTGAACAAATTTCTCTTCTTGGTCGATCCTGAGACCAAATCCATCTTAACTAGAAAACAGATCTTATTTTGACTAAACAAGAATCCACCACCATGAACCTTACCGAACTGAAGAACAGACCTGTGTCTGACCTTGTAAAACTGGGCGAAAGCTTAGGATTAGAGAACCTAGCTCGCTTAAGAAAACAAGACATCATCTTCGCGATTTTAAAAGCGCACGCGAAAGGCGGCGAAGACATCTTTGGCGATGGGGTTCTGGAAATTCTGCAAGACGGCTTTGGTTTCCTACGCAGTGCAGATAGTTCATACCTTGCGGGTCCGGACGATATCTACGTATCACCAAGTCAGATTCGTCGCTTTAACCTACGTACTGGTGACTCTATCGCTGGTAAAATTCGTCCACCAAAAGACGGTGAACGTTACTTTGCCCTTCTAAAAGTCAATACCGTTAACGACGATAAACCAGACAACGCCCGTAACAAGATCCTATTTGAAAACCTTACCCCTCTACATGCGAATGAGCGCATGGTGATGGAGCGTGGTAACGGTTCAACAGAAGACATTACAGCACGTGTTTTAGACTTGGCATCGCCAATCGGTAAAGGTCAACGTGGTCTGATTGTTGCTCCGCCTAAAGCGGGTAAAACAATGCTTCTGCAAAACATCGCGCAAAGCATCGCGTACAACCACCCAGAGTGTGAGTTGATGGTTCTTCTTATCGACGAACGTCCAGAAGAAGTAACTGAGATGCAGCGCCTAGTTAAAGGTGAAGTGGTTGCGTCGACTTTCGATGAGCCAGCATCTCGTCACGTACAAGTAGCGGAAATGGTGATCGAGAAAGCAAAACGTCTTGTTGAACATAAGAAAGACGTGGTTATCTTGCTTGACTCTATCACTCGTCTAGCTCGTGCTTACAACACCGTAGTGCCTTCATCAGGTAAAGTACTAACAGGTGGTGTGGATGCAAACGCATTACATCGTCCTAAGCGTTTCTTCGGTGCTGCACGTAACGTAGAAGAAGGCGGCAGCCTAACTATCATCGCAACGGCACTAGTAGATACTGGTTCTAAAATGGATGAAGTTATCTACGAAGAGTTCAAGGGTACAGGTAACATGGAACTGCACTTGAACCGTAAGATTGCTGAGAAGCGTGTATTCCCTGCGATTGACTTTAACCGCTCAGGTACACGTCGTGAAGAGCTACTGACGAAGACTGACGAACTACAGAAGATGTGGATTCTGCGTAAGATCGTTCACCCAATGGGCGAAATCGACGCAATGGAGTTCCTAATCGATAAGCTAGCGATGACGAAGACCAACGATGAGTTCTTCGATGCGATGCGTCGTCAATAGTCTCAGATTAGTTATTCTGCGAAAAGCCACCGTATATCGGTGGCTTTTTTATTGCTTTCTCCCGATAGAAGTATCAGAATGAAGGAAATGTTATCGGGAGGTTAACATGCAACAAGGAATGTTGTCGTCATTACTCCTGAGCTTGTCACTTATCACTCTACCTGCGACATTATCTGCCAAGGAAATGCATGAGTCTGTAGTAGAACAGTGGCTTCAGGATACTCAAATACAGGCTAAAGTCTCTGAACTGCTTGATTACGCTGTCAGAGATGAAGTCGACTCGCTTAAATTTGCCCTTGATCGACTTGCTTTGCCTCAACAAGAGGTGGTGCGCTTTCAATTATTGGAAAAGCTTGAAAAGCAAGATGTGATTCTCACGCCTCGAATGGCTCTGTTTGTTGAGTCCCAGATCCGTATGACCCCGACTTATCAAGTGTTAGAGCGAGGTGATGGGTATGAATTTAGTGTACCCGCTTTTAACTTTCCCGTTATTGCGAGTCGCTTGATTAAGCGTTGGAAACAAGACCAAAGTACCTTGGACTTTGTCTTACAAGCTGAACGAAGAGAGCTTAACTTAAAGCAATGGCTTACAGGGCCATCTCAACAAGCTCAAGCGCGTGAAGCGCTTTTGATTCGAGAGTTAGACAGTTTATCACCCAACGCGCTTGCTGCATTAACGGCCCAGTTAACCAAAGCAAATGTGACCAGTTGGTTACCCTCGACGGCCGTGATAGTCAGGTTGGCACAAGTTAGTCAGGATGAGGAAGTGTACAACTTACTCTGGCGGATGAAAGCCGATTACAACAGCCAGTCCGAACTTGAGCGTTTAGCTGCGGTTGGAGACGTTTTTTCCATTCAGCAATTGATGAATGCCACAGTTAACCCATCACTCAAGCCAGAAGCTATTAGTCTACTTACAAAATCTAACCCTCTATCTCCGCAAGTAAAGCAGTTTCTAGTTAGAAAAATGGCGTTATCAGAAGAAGCAACCATGGTTGCTCGAGAGCTTGCTCAACAAGGGCATCAAACCTGGTTGGAAGAGTTAGTATCTTCGAACCATCAGATAAAGACTCGGCAGATTGAACAAGTATTAAAGTAATCTTGCTCACATACCCACACAAAATAGGAGGATCTTAGCGTCCTCCTATTTGTTATACTGCGGACAGTTTAATCAGCCAGCATGAAGGCCTATGAGTTTTAAGGATTTACGCGAATTTATCGACCACCTAGAACAGAAAGGTCGACTTAAACGCATCACTCACCCTGTCGATCCCGCTTATGAAATGACAGAAATCAGCGACCGCACCTTGCGTGCTGGTGGACCTGCGCTGTTGTTTGAGAACCCAATCGGCTACGACGTACCTGTTTTGACTAACCTGTTTGGTACACCAGAGCGTGTCGCAATTGGCATGGGACGTGAAGACGTTAAAGAATTAAGAGAAGTCGGTAAGCTGCTGGCTTATTTAAAAGAACCTGAGCCACCAAAAGGCTTCAAAGACGCTTTAGAAAAACTGCCTGTGTTCAAACAAGTATTGAACATGCCGGCTAAGCGTTTACGTAAAGCACCATGCCAAGACATTGTTTGGCAAGGTGATGAAGTCGACTTGGATAAAATTCCGGTAATGAGCTGCTGGGCAGAAGATGTAGCGCCGCTGCTTACTTGGGGCTTAACCGTAACCAAAGGTCCAAATAAGAAACGTCAGAACCTAGGCATTTACCGTCAGCAGAAAATTGCCAAGAACAAAATCATCATGCGTTGGTTAGCCCATCGTGGTGGTGCGCTTGATCTGCGCGATTGGATGGAAACCAACCCAGGTAAACCTTTCCCAGTTTCGGTCGCGTTCGGTGCAGACCCAGCAACCATTCTTGGTGCAGTAACACCAGTGCCAGATACGCTATCGGAATACGCATTTGCAGGTTTGCTACGTGGAAGCAAAACGGAAGTCGTGAAGTCAGTCAGCAACGATTTGGAAGTGCCAGCGAGCGCGGAAATCGTGATGGAAGGTTATATCGACCCGAGCGAGTTTGCTGATGAAGGTCCTTACGGTGACCATACTGGCTACTATAACGAAAAAGAAAAGCACCACGTATTTACTATTACGCACATTACTATGCGTAAAGACCCTATTTATCACAGCACCTACACAGGTCGTCCGCCAGATGAACCAGCTGTATTGGGTGTGGCATTAAACGAAGTGTTTGTGCCTATTCTGCAAAAGCAATTCCCAGAGATTGAAGACTTCTATCTTCCGCCAGAAGGTTGTTCGTACCGAATGGCCGTCGTCACCATGAAGAAGCAGTACCCAGGACATGCCAAGCGCGTAATGATGGGCGTGTGGTCTTTCTTACGTCAATTCATGTATACCAAGTTTGTTATTGTGTGCGATGAATCGGTAAACGCACGAGATTGGAATGATGTCGTGAAAGCCATGTCAGAGCATATGGATCCTGTACGTGATACCTTGATGATAGATAACACGCCAATCGACTCGCTCGACTTTGCTTCACCAGTGGTTGGGCTTGGCTCTAAAATGGGCTTGGATGCGACCATTAAATGGGATGCCGAGCTGGCGACGCGAACCGAGGTCACTGAGCGAGACAGCAAAGCGATTACCGAAGCAGAACTAAATGAGTTGAAACAGCAACGCCCTGAGATTGTTGACGTCTATCTTCCAGTTACAGCAAACAACCAATTTGCTGTCGTGACTATGAAGAAAGACCAAGCTGGTCAATCCCAAGAATTGATGGAACATCTATGGGGCTTCTTTGCTCAGTACACGGATAACAAATTCATCATTTTGTGCGACGATGACGTTAATGCACGAGATTGGAATGACATCATTTGGGCGGTGACAACTCGAATGGACCCAGATAGAGACACGATTCAAGTGCTTGGTAAGACTGAGAGTTCATCCAAATTAGGACTGGATGCGACCAACAAGTTCGAATCTGAAGTCACGCGCGAGTGGGGTACGCCTATCAAAAAAGATCCTAAACTTGTGGCTAAAGTCGATGAGATTTGGGACCAGTTAGGTATTCTATGAGTCATCAAGTCCACCTTCTACCAATGGACGTTACATTCCAAGTAAAAGAAGGGGAGACGGTGTTAGAAGCTGCGCTCAACAAAAATATTCGCTTCCCACACCGTTGCCAAGTTGGCGCTTGCGCCATGTGCATGTGTAAAAAGCTAACGGGCGAGGTGAGCTATCACCTCGAACCGATGCTAACCGAAAAAGAGCAACAGCAAGGTTGGATATTCCCTTGCCAAGCCTATACAGAAAGTAATTTAGTGCTTACTTTTGACGAGTAAGCGAGAGGAACACCATGACCATCCAATGTAAAGTAAAGTCTATTCAGCCGTTAGCTTGTAATACTTACCAAATCCTTCTTCATCCAGAATCACCAGTGCCTTTTAAAGCGGGTCAGTACCTAATGGTGGTGATGGGTGAAAAAGACAAACGTCCTTTCTCTATCGCAAGCAGCCCTTGTCGTCATGAAGGTGAACTTGAACTGCACATCGGTGCGGCGGAACACAACGCTTATGCACAAGAAGTTGTCGAAGCAATGCAAGCGGCGCTTGAAACTGATGGTCAGATTGAAATTGATGCGCCACATGGCGATGCTTGGGTTCAAGAAGAAAGCGAACGCCCATTATTATTAATTGCTGGTGGTACAGGCTTCAGTTACGTTCGCTCGATTCTGGATCACTGCGTAGCGCAGAATAAAACCAATCCTATCTATTTATATTGGGGGGCGCGCGATAACTGCCAGCTTTATGCTAAAGACGAACTGGTCGAGATCGCCGATAAGTTTGCTAACGTTCACTTTGTGCCAGTAGTAGAAGAAGCACCTGCAGACTGGCAAGGTAAAGTTGGTAACGTGCTACAAGCAGTAGCCGAAGATTTCGAAAGCTTAGAAAACTACGATATCTATATTGCAGGTCGTTTTGAAATGGCTGGCGCAGCACGTGAACAGTTCACTCAGAACAAGAAAGCGAAGAGCGAACGTATGTTCGCAGACGCGTACGCATTCATTTAAATACGGCTTTTGATACAGAAAAAGAGGGTTTTTTACCCTCTTTTGTGCTTTTTTGATGAAATAGTCATCGAACAGTCAGTTTTTTCCATTTTTTTTCAAAAAAGGGTTGCGAACGGATCTGAGTTCCCTATAATGCGCATCCACCGACACGGCAGACGCGATAAGGCTTCAGCAGGGTCGGAGAGGTGAAAGCTTCTACGAAAAATAAAATTGAAAAAGTGTTTGACACTGTCAATTAAATCGCTAGAATGCACCTCCGCTTTGAGAGAAAAACTTCTCGCAAAGCAAGCTCTTTAACAATATAGACCTATCA
>NZ_JAWORD010000035.1:0-37011 GCF_033337665.1 Vibrio sp. Vb2960
TGGCGCTGGACTAAACAAAGGCCCCCTTTTAGGGGGCTCACACAAAGCCACCTTCTTTAGAAGGTGGTAATTTACATTTGGTCATATTTAAGTAGTAATACTAATGACAGTAAACTATCTTAATAAAAGGCATTTCTTCATTGCGCATTTTGCATAAAATTTGTCTAGAATTGTCAGCAAGTGTTTGTTGGAATTAGTATTACTTACTATAATAAGTGATAAAGATACTCAAAGAGGGCAACTATGACTAAGTCTGAACTGATTGAAAGACTCTGCGCTGAGCAAACACACTTATCAGCGAAAGAGGTAGAGGATGCTGTAAAAGATATTTTAGAGCACATGGCCTCTACACTAGAGAGCGGTGACCGTATCGAGATCCGTGGCTTTGGTAGTTTTTCTCTTCATTACCGCGAGCCTCGCGTAGGTCGTAACCCTAAAACGGGCGATAAAGTGGAATTGGAAGGTAAATACGTTCCACATTTCAAACCTGGTAAAGAACTTCGTGAGCGTGTAAATATTGGTTAATGCACTCTTATTAGTTTGAAAAAAGCGGCATACGTTTGTGTATGCCGCTTTTTTGTAATGTATCCAAGTTAGTCATACATCTAAGATCGTTTACTAATCTAATTGTGGATTCAGCTGTTTTCTATACCCAAATAACTTTAACTTCTAAGCATGTCTACAAACTAAGCATCTTGAGGTTACTTGGGTATAGATTATTGCTAATATACGTAGTCTGAAGAAGCATTTTCCTGCATAATCTTACCGACTTACTCCTAGAAGGGTGATGTAACATGAAAATTATAAAAATCGTTGCTGTTTTAGCTCTCTTTTTAATTGCATTGGCGTTAGGTTCCCAAAACCAAGAGCTCGTGACTTTTAACTATCTTCTAGCAAAAGGAGAGTTCCACTTATCTACGCTATTAGGTGTAGTATTTGTGGTTGGCTTTGCTTTAGCGTGGGTTATCTTTGGTAGCATCCAACTGAAAACTCAGCTACAGGTCCGTCGTTTAAAGAAAAAACTGAAAAAGTACGAACCAACTGAATCAAACAACGCTGCTGATAAGCCAGCCATTGAAAAACAGGCATAAGGATAAGGCTTAACTTTAATGCTTGAACTACTCTTCTTGTTGTTGCCTATAGCTGCTGCGTATGGCTGGTATATGGGGCATCGCAGCGCTCAGCAAGACAAGCAGAAGCAATCTCATCAAATCTCTCGTCAGTATATGACGGGTCTTAATCTGCTGCTCTCTGACCAATCAGATAAGGCTGTCGATCACTTTATTGAATTGCTCCAAGTTGATAACGAGACCATCGATACTCACCTTGCGTTGGGTAACCTGTTCCGGTCTCGTGGTGAAGTCGACCGCGCAATCAGAATTCACCAAAATCTTATTTCTCGTTCAGGCTTAACACTGGACCAAAAGAACCTCGCCCTTCAACAGTTAGCGAAAGACTACATGGTCTCAGGTTTTCTTGATCGTGCAGAGAAAATCTTCGAACAGTTAGTCGAAGAGCCAGATTACAAAGAGGCGGCTCTTCAACAATTAGTGACCATTTATCAGCAAACACGAGAATGGGAAAAGGCGATTTATTACGCGAACCAATTGGCTAAGTTAGGTAATAAACGCTCAAGGATGCGTGCAAATATTGCCCATTTTTGGTGTGAAATAGCCATGCTCGACCAAGCTGATGGGAATACTAATAAGGCAATACAGCATTTTAAAAAAGCGTTAGCGGAAGACCCGAAGTGTGTTCGAGCAAGTATTGCTTTGGGACGAATTTACCTAGAGTCTGAAGACTATAAGCACACCATCAAATATCTGACGGGGGTACTTGAGCAAGATAAAGACTTTATCAGTGATGTCTTGCCAACTATTGCAGAATGCTATCATCATCTGGGTCAGGAAGATGAACTTGTCGAGTTTCTGAGAGCTTGTATTGATAAGAAAGCAGGCGTATCAGCCGAGTTGATGTTGGCTCAATTAGTTGCTCATCACGAGAACGTTGGGGCTGCTCAAGAGTTACTGACGAAACAATTGCTGAAAAACCCAACCATGAAGGGCTTCTACCGTTTAATTGACTACCACATTGCAGAAGCAGAAGATGGTCGAGCGAAAGACAGCCTATCAACACTACAAGCGATGGTGGGTGAACAGTTAAAAGTGAAACCGCATTACCGATGCCGGAAGTGTGGATTTTCTACCCATTCCCTTTATTGGCATTGTCCGTCCTGTAAAGGATGGGGGACGATCAAGCCAATCCGCGGATTGGATGGTGAATAATTCTTAATGCAGCTGGCAGAGTTTCTGTCCGCTGCATTTTTTTAACTTTTTATTGAATAAGAACCAAAACAGTTAGGAGATGAAATGATCGACCAAAAAGTTATTGTCGCACTGGATTATGATAACCAAGCAGATGCACTTGCGTTTGTAGATAGAATTGATCCTGCGTCATGCCGACTAAAAGTTGGCAAGGAGATGTTTACGCTATTTGGTCCTGATTTTGTACGTGAACTCCATAAACGTGGTTTCTCTGTATTCCTAGATTTAAAATTTCACGATATTCCAAACACCTGCTCGAAAGCAGTTCGCGCTGCGGCTGAAATGGGTGTATGGATGGTGAACGTACACGCGAGCGGTGGTGAGCGTATGATGACGGCATCACGTGAAATTCTTGAACCATATGGTAAAGATCGTCCACTTCTTATCGGTGTAACGGTACTAACCAGTATGGAACAAAGTGATTTAGCTGGTATTGGTTTGAATGTTGCGCCTCAGGAGCAAGTTATTCGTCTAGCAACCTTGACCAAAAACGCAGGTTTAGATGGCGTGGTATGTTCAGCGCAAGAGTCCTCACTACTGAAGAGCGAACTAGGCCAAGAATTTAAATTAGTGACCCCTGGTATTCGACCTGCTGGTTCAGAACAAGGTGACCAACGCCGTATCATGACGCCAGTAGACGCTATCCAATCAGGTTCAGATTATCTTGTGATTGGTCGCCCTATCACTCAAGCGTCAAATCCTGCAGAAGTGCTGAAGTCGATCAATGAGAGCTTATCTAACATGTAAGCACTGTCTCGATTGTATGGAGAAAAGTGAGGCTAAGATGCCTCACTTTTTATATCGAATGAAAATACTAATCGCGGTAAACAACCATTCCTTTTAACCAGCTATGTCTGATCATTTACTTGCTTTAACTGGTATATCGGGGCCAATTGAGATAAAGGTTCTGCGGTTTATTCTGAGTAAAGTAGGGCTTGGTACTATGCCGATCACACTTTTGTAACATAACTCACTGTGATGCCTCGAAAATGCAACCATGTGTTATTGATGGCTTGCGTTACAAATGTCTAAAGAATACTATGGCGAAGATGCATTCACTGCGTTGTAAGGTCTAGGATGACCTAGTGAAACTCTTTGAAATTAATATAGAAGCTGGCAGGACGTCACTTCATATTACGTTCCTATTATTTCCTATCTGCGTATTTTAAATCGCAGCTTTCTGTGAGCTTTCACACGCTGTCTTCCTTGTTACGACCTTAGTGCGCAAACACAACAAGGAAGAAACATGACTAAAAAACTGCCATTTTCAGTACTAGCAACACTGACCGCTGCCAGTTTTCAACTGAGTGCGGCAGAATTGCCAGCTGATATCGAATGGATTTCAAACAACAACGAACCTCTATTTGCCTCTGAAGAAGCGGTACGAGGTGGCACCTATCGCACTTACATTCAGAGCTTTCCGCAAACATTACGAAGTGTTGGTCCAGATGCGAACTCAGGTTTGCGCCAATACTTAATGGATGGTTCACCAAAACTGGCTCAGCGTCATCCAAATACTGGCAAATGGATCCCTCAACTTGCTAAGTCATGGGCATTTGGAGAGGACAACAAAACCGTATTCTTTAAACTCGACGAAACGGCCGAGTGGTCAGATGGTGAAAAAATTACAGCAGATGATTACGTCTTTATGATGAAGTACTACACGTCAAAAGACATTATCGACCCGTGGTATAACGACTTCTTCACAAACAGTATTGTGAGTGTTGAAAAAATTGATGACTACACGATCAAAGTCAATCTTGCTGTAGCTCAAAGTCATGACTCACTTATGGTTATGATTAACATGCCAAGTAATGGTTTTCAGCCTCGTCCTGAACACTTCTTTGAAGGAGAAAAGGACGCAAATAACGATGGCATGCCTGATAATTTCGTCAGAAAGTTTAACTTTAAATCTGAGCCAACCGCAGCGCCTTACTACATTGATCAAGTGAAGAAAGGTAAGAGCGTGACATTCAAACATGTCGGTGAAGATTGGTGGGGATACAACAACCGCTACTATAAAAACCGTTATAACGTTGAAAAGGTTCGCATTAAGGTGATTCGCGATCCTGATATTGCCATGAAGCACTTTGAGAAAGGCAACTTAGACTACTTTGAGATGGTGCTACCAAGCTTTTGGCATGACAAAACCAATAGTGATGTGTACAAAAAAGGCTATATCCAAAAGTACTGGGGCTTTAACGAAGCACCGCAAGGAGCTGGTGGTCTTTGGATGAACACAGCGATGCCGATGTTGGATAACCTAGAAGTGCGTAAAGGTGTTATGGCAGCCACTGACTATGACGGCATGATTGAAAACATCATGCGTGGAGATTATTCACGTAAACCGCATGGACTCGGCTTTGGTCATGGCGAATACGATGATCCTAACAATACACCGCCAAAGTTTGATGCTGATGCGGCGGTTAAACACTTCGAAAAAGCGGGCTTTGACAAAGTGGGCGCAGATGGTATTCGTATTAACGACAAGGGCCAACGCTTGAGCTTTGCTATCACCTATGGATACAACTCTTGGACACCGCGTATTGCATACCTGAAAGAGCAAGCGAAACTTGCTGGTCTTGAGTTCACGTTAAACTTGGTGGATGGCTCATCTGCGTTTAAATACATTCTTGAGAAAAAGCATCAGCTAGCGTTTTTGAATATGGGCTCTGGTGAGATCCCTGCGTATTGGGAATACCTACACTCGGATAATGCAAATCGACCACAAACGAATGCTCACACCAACTACAGCAGCCCTGAGCTAGACAAGTTAATTGAAGCGTATGATTCTGAGTTTGATCAGGAGAAGCGTTACGACTTGTCGCATCAAATCCAAAACTATGTCAGCAAAGCGAATATCATCGTTCCTGGCTACATGGTGCCTTATTCTCGAGTTGCTCATTGGCGCTGGGTTAAAATTCCTAAAAACGGCATGACAAAAGCGACAGAATGGGTGCTTCATCCAATGGATATCGGTAATTTCTGGATTGATAACCAAGTAAAAGAAGAGACAGAAGAAGCGATGGACGAAGGTAAAACCTTCCCAGAACTAACGGTAATTGATGATCGTTACAAATTGTAAATCAGTAGTTTAGATAGAAAATGATAGCCCCGGTAATGAATTTTATCGGGGCTTTTTTTTACTTAATAAGGTAAGACGCTTCTAAAAGGTAGGTTTTTGCATCACCAAGCAAAGAGAACGCTTTATCGATGGTTTTAAATCGATCATCAAGCGAGTCGCTGGATATCAGCTGGCTGAATGTTTGCAACGAGAAAGCTTCGTTTGCTTTGAAGAACTGATGTACGTTTTCAAGCTGCACTTTATGAATATGCTCCACCTTATTTAGGGCGGTGGTTAAATCGGAAATGTTAATCGACATTGCTACTCGGGAACCTTATCAACAAGACCTATATGAGGTCATAGAGTGGGGTTTTATATTTTGTGACAGAGAGTAGCACCGAAGAGCAATTTATAGTCTGATGAAGATCAATTTGCCTTATTTAAGCATCTGTAACGTGGCACTAGACGTGTACCTAGAGTTGGTACAAGTTACAACGCTTGAATATAGGCTAGGGTTCAACCTAATCAAAAGTAAAAGCCAAGTCCGACTAAAAGCCCTTGAGAAGCCGTATCATATTCAAATACCTCTTCATTTTTGTAATCGACCCAGGTCGACTTGTAAGCTAAGTTGAGATCAGACCATTCGTTAAAGCTATAACGAACACCAGTTTGAATGGCATAAGTGAAGTGAGTATCGTTGCCAAGTCCGGCGTCGATGCTGGCATGAAATCGCCAGTTTTCGCTCAATTCATCAATGAGTCGCAAGCCAACTAAAAAATCGACCCAATCTTCTTGTAATGACAGTCTATCTTCTAGTACCCGGTTGTCATTACGATACAGCTTGCCGGTGATGTCATTGTCCCACCAACGTAATCCAAACATATAATCCAGTTTACCAAATGAATATTGTTCGCGTTGGAATGCCTTTGCTTCTAGAACACCTTGCCGTATTTCGATGTCCGCACGATAACGAGCGTTAGGCAGAGCGCCCTTGATATTATTAACATCACCACTTAAGTTCATGAAACTATAATCTATGTAGTAGCCCCACTTACTTTGGTAAATACTCTCGAATCGCAACATCGCCCCAATATCGAGGTGGTCTACGATGAACTTAGGATCGACATCCACCTCTGATGAAAAGCGACCAATACTGGTATCCCCGTGGATATTCAGTCCTAGCATGTACACTTCTATGCTATTTCGCCAACGAGATTCTTGTGTCTCGGCTGAGAGCGCTACTGATGTAGGTAATACAAGAATGAGTGAGGAGAGTGATAGCAGGTTACATGGTTTCATCCAATTTCCTTTTCGGCTTTTCGTCAGCTTTCAGCTTAGTAGAAGTCGCTACACTCTGCATAAAAAAGGGAAGCAACTTGCTTCCCTGTAATTAACATTGACTTAGAGTTGTTTGGCAATGTCTGAGGTTAGGCTTTCTAAGCCTATGGATAAAGCGTTGACGAGCGCTTCATAGCCCTCATCTTGAAGCGGCTGTGAGATTTGTATTGGCGCACTGTTTTCGACCTTACCTTCGGCATTAATGAGCAACCATTCTCCCTCAATTTCGATATTACCTTTGTAGCTGCCATTAAATTTATTTAACGTAAGCTGTAGTTTGGCTTCACCGCTTTGATCCAACAGATTATTCATTTCAGTCGGCCAGTAATGACTTTGCTTTTGACGTAGTTCCGCGACAACTCTCTGAGTGATTTGCTCAGAAATACTGTGCGCCCATTGATTGTGTTTTGCCTGAATAACTTGGGTCTCAGAGGTTCGATAAACAATGCCATTATCATTCAAATAACTCGCCAATGTCACTGGACGAACAACTAAAGTTGGGCGCTGAGCGATATCAGAAGAGCTCAGCGTCACTGGTTCCGCCTTAGGTAGAAGGTACATAGCTCCTTTAGTTTGCGGAGCGCTACTGCAACCCGTTAGACCGACAAATAGCGCGATAGACAGAAAGAATACTCGTTTCATTAGTTTTTGCCTTTAACTGGTATTGGGTCACTGATTTCATCTTCTCCAAACACGAGAGAGTTTGGCTTTTCGTTTAGCTGTTTAAGTACGGGTTTAAACTCTGTCATTACGCTTTCTAATTCTTTTAGCGTGGCTTCCATTTCGCTGTACATGGTTGAGTTGGGCCCATAACCATCGAGTGTTTTTTGTAATTGCTGTAAGCTTTGGCGAATATCTGTTGGGATCTCTTGCGTCTCTTTTTGATTCAAAAGTTTATCAATACTGTCCGCCACGCGTTCTGCTGAAGCTAACGTTTTTTCGGACGTTTTTAACGTTGAATTGAGAGAATCTAGCGTTTCTTCCATCGGTAAGTTATTAATCTTATTTAGGAAGTCGTTCACTTGGCGCTGAACCTGCGCAAAACCACCACGCATAGTTGGGAAAACATCTAAATCAGCAAACTTACTCGGTACGTAAGGCTCGTCATTTGGATAGAAGTCGGCGTCAACATATAGTGCGCCTGTTAATAAGTTACCTGTTTTTAAAGTACCACGTAGGCCTTTAGCAAACTCACTCTTCAATTTATCTTTTAACATTGGTAAAGATTGGGATTGGAAATCGCCATAAACACGGCCGAGCTCGATACGTACCAATACAGGAATTTTTTTCGCAGAAAAGTTCTCTTCTGGGGTTGGAAGTCGCATTGGTACACGCATCACAGTACCAATTCTCAAGCCTCGATATTCGACAGGTGCCTTACGTTTAAGTCCTCGTACCGATTCATCAAAAAGCATAACGAATTCAATATAATCATCGTACATGCCTTCTCGAAGTTGTTTAATATCATCGTACAAGCGGAAGTTGACCATATTTTCAGTGAGCTGTTCACCGGATTCAAGACCTGGAACGGTATCGAAGGTAACACCACCCGTTAGCATGCTCTCTAATGAGCCAAACTTGACTTCGAACCCTTCAGCATTGAGCTGTAAATCTACGCCAGAATTCAGCCAGAACTTGGTACGAGTGCGCACTAAGCTGTCATAAGGCTTGAAAATAAAGAGTTGGTATAACGCTTTGCGAGTGTCAACATCAAAGCTAGTTTTCTCTACACGACCAACCGTAAAGCCTTTATAAATGACGGGGTCACCAACGCCTAGCTTACCAGCCTCGCGGTGTGTTAACACAAGGCGTAACCCCTCTGCATCAGGAGAGGCCACTGGGGGAACATCTAAGACCGTAAAGCGCTCTTTCTCTATTTTAGATTTACCCGGCTGAAGTTGGATATAAGCGCCAGAGAGCAAGGTCTCTAAACCTGAAACGCCATCACGGCCAATACGAGGCTTCACCACCCAAAACATGGTGTCATCTCGCAGCATGCGTTCTGCATCCTTGTTCATTTGTGCCTTAGCGATGATGTGATCGTAATTTTCACTGAGAGTGACTTCAGTAATCAGTCCGACTTTTACATTCAATGCTCGGATTTCGGTTTTGCCAACCTCAATCCCATCTGCGGTTGGCAGTTGGAGAGTAATTTGTGGGCCTGTACTGTTGATATATTGGAACAGCATCCACGCTCCCATGGCTAGCGCAAGGATCGGGACAATCCATATCGCAGAAATCTGCTTTTGCGGTTTTATTTGAGCGGTTACGTTGTTCTCATCACTCATATTTGGCTTTCTCGTTTAAGTTGTCAGAAATCGGCTCCTGCACTTCGTTTTGTGGCAATTGCCACAACAAACGTGAGTCAAATATCATTGCAGAAAGCATAGTAAAAATGACCACTGCCGCGAAAGAGAGCGCAGCAGGACCTGGATAAATCGCCATTAAGTTTTGCAGCTGAACCAGTGCAACTAAGATCGCGACGACGAAGATATCGATCATGGACCAACGACCAATAAACTCAGTTATGCGGTAGATCTTTAAGCGTGAAATACTCTCTTCGTGCGGAAGATATCGCGCTTTTTGCGCATTGTAATACAGCCACGCGAGTGCCAGCATTTTCGCCATTGGAATAAATACGCTAGCAAAGAAAATTACCATCGCAATAGGGTAAGAACCTAAATGCCAAAGCAATATTACCCCCTCCATGATAGTTGAACCTTCTGCATGTCCAAGGCTTACGGTGTACATCATAGGGTAGAGGTTCGCAGGGATATAGAAAATGACTGAAGCAAACAAAAGCGCCCAAGCTTTTTGTAAATTGTCTGCGGGGTTGTATTTGTGAATAGGGCTTTTACAACGAATGCAGTGTTGGTGTTTTTTAGCTTCAATAGGGTTGAGCTGGTGACACGTATGACAACCAATATGGTTGTGGTTATGGTGCGTATCACCCTCTTTTACATCAGATAGCTCGATAGCTGGAATAAAGTGCCCCCAGAGCCAGCTTTTGTCGACCATTGATATGCATTTGACTACCAGAACGGTATATACACAAAACGCCCAGAATGAAGTGCCCATTCCTATGTCTGCGAGGGAAGCGATTTTAATTAAGCTGACCAACACGCCAATCAAAAAGACATCCACCATTAACCAGGGTTCGACTCGAAACAGAAGACGGCATAAAACTTTTGCCATTCGTTGCTGCTTTCTAGAGGGGGTATGTTTACGTGCTTTTAATGCTTCAAGGTGAAGAAAGAGAATGAGACCAACATAGATTGCAGGCAAAACGATAACTGTTGCGAGTAGCAGCACACCCAAAAGCACATTTTGAAACTCAGCCAGCATTTTGGCAGCGTGCAACAAGGTGATTTCTTGCGACAACCCTTGCACGCTGAACGACATAAAAGGAAAAGAAATGCTTAGCACTAACATGATCAAACATGCCGATGATATGGCGATCACGCTTTGGTAAGGCTTGGCATTCACTTTAGTCAGCGAATGCGAACATCGAGGACATTGTGCTTTTTGCCCCTGTTCGATATCGGGAATGCGAACAACAAGGCCGCACTCTTCGCATGAAATTAACTGACGGGAATTAGGTTGAATACTCATCGGGTAGGTTTTAGATTCATTTGCTTTAAGAATACTCTTTTTTCACTAGGCACGCTTGTTTTGATTCAGGAGTTTACGAGTTTCTTACTTTTGGCATTAGAGCATATGGGAAATCTAAGACATAAACGAAGTCACGTTTGGTACAAGATTTTACGGCGAAGATGAGTATGTTGGAAGTCGAAAATAATGTGATATTGCTTGTCTGTGGAGGGGGGTAATTACTTGTTTTTAAGGGTAAGTAACCCTGCCCAGATAATCTGAGCAGGGAAAAAGAGCATTTTATTTAAGGTGCTTAGTTGTACTTTACTTGACCGTTCCGCTCTTAAAGGCATTGGAGCCGACTTGCGTACCGTTGAGCGTTTTGCCGTAATAGCCTTGGTGCTGGTGATATTTCTCCGCGTTTGCGGTGACATTGCCTTTGAATCGAGGATCTTGTGGACGCTCATGGCTGTTGACGTATGCTGCGACATCCCAAGCTTCTTGCTCTGTCAGCTGGACACTTTTCCCAAGCGGCATGTTTTCGTAAATAAAATAGGCCGCTGTGTTAATCCGGTGCATACCTGCGCCCCAGTTATACGCATATTCGCCCCAAAGTGGTGGAATGTATGAGTGGCCGTTGGTGTCTTTGATGCCAGAACCGTCGGCGCGATGGCAAGTTTCACAGTTCTTTTCGTAGACCAGTGCGCCTCGCTCTATTGATGGTTCTTGCTCAGGGGCGTTGATTTTTGGGTAGCCACGCCCAGAGAGATTACCTCGCTTTTCAACTGGTAATGCTTGTGCGATGGCTTCGGGCAACGGAAAGTCTTTTGCTTTTCCACCAATTTGCAACGCTTTTGCGTCTAGCTCTGGAATGGGTTCATCCGCCATACCATGTTTGTCAAGCAAACCGCCCATCGCTAACCAGTAGGCGTAAGCACTAAGGGCAACAATTTCTGGCGAATCGTGAGCGGGCGCTTTACCGTTCATGGAATACTCGAAACAACCCTGGATACGGTCAGCATAGCTGTTTACGCGATCGTTTTTCTTACGATATGCCGGGTATGCCATGTAAGCTGCCCACAGTGGCGCAGCGTTTGCTTTTCGTCCTGCCTCCATATGGCAGTTCACACAGTTTTGTTCGTTGCCAACGTATTTTCCGCGCATTTGTTGTGAGTTAACAAAGAGCGAGTAACCGCGTTTTACTTGCTCACCAAATGCGGTGTTTGGGATTGTGCTGAGATCACGCGGTTTTAAGTATTCACCGTGCTTTTCTTTTTCTATCGCAGGTAGCTCTTTCTGGCGGTCCGGTAATGGAGCGTTAGCTAGTACGAGCGTAGAAATGAAAGGCAGTGCGAACAAAGAATAGAAACGTTTCATGACTGCTCCTAGTAACGTAATGAGGCAAAGTAGTAAGCAAGATTTTCGATCTCTTTGTCAGTGAGATTTTTTGCGATGGTCCCCATCATATTGAGCGGGTCGCCACTGCGAGTGCCGTTTTTCCATGCCATCAATTGCATTTTTAAGTAATCAGCATGTTGGCTTGCGAGGCGAGGGAACTTGTCGACGCCCATACCGCTGGCTCCATGACAAGTCGCGCAAGCTGGAATGTTTCTATCCCAATCGCCTTGGAAAATTAATTTACGATACGGGTTACGAATATCAGCTTGGTCGCCGCGTTGTTCTGGATTAGTGAACTCGTAGCTCGGGAGGTTAGCAAAGTACTCCATAACTTCCTTACGGTCTGCGGGATCGCTGAGTTCCTTCGCCATGCCTTGCATGACCACATTTTGGCGTTCGCCACTAAGGAATAGTTCGATTTGAGTGTTGAGGTAATTCGCGTTTAAACCAGCGATCATCGGCGCGATATTTGGCTGTCCCATGCCATCTTGGCCGTGACAACCGCTACATACGCTGGCTTTTTCCGGAATAGACGAGGCGCTTGCGCCCATAGTGGTTGCTAACAAACAGGCCACCACCACTGGAAGAATTTTTGACATGCTGACTCACTTTAATTTTTATTAATATGTCTAAGTGCTACTTGGTAGTCACTTGGACAATATTGTCGGCCTTGTCAATAATGAAAGGTATTGTGGATTTCCACATATTTAATAAGCGTAAATGGCCGTATTTGTTTTTATTGGTTGTTCTATAAGCGATAAAAACAAAGTGGTGAAGAGCTGCACAAATCGGCAGCTCTAAGTGGTAGAGACGTCTTAACGTGCGGCGTTACGCTTTGCGGATTTTGGCCGGCAGGGACTGACGTGCCGCCGCGCCCACGACCCAATCCAACAACACGCCTTTGCCTTCTCGAGTAGGGTCAATTAAGCCAATGTCGTTAATATTGACGCCATCTTGGCTGCGCGTTTTTACGGGTTGTTGTTTATCGCCGATCCAGTGCGAGCGTTGTCCTAGCTCGGTATGACCAAACCCATGTTCAAATCCGAGTGTGCCAGGGCGAATCCCGTTGACTATCATCGCAAGTGCTTTGGTGCTTGCAGGTGGTGTCTCGATAACAAACTCATCACCCGTTTTAATGCCTGCGCGCTCGGCATCGATTGGATGGATGTACACTGGGTTTACGCCTTTAATCGAGTTCAACCTTGGCGATAGATTGGATACCGCACTGTGAATGTTGGATTTAAAGTTCGTCAGGCTGAAAGGCCATTCTGAGCTTGGGAACTGGTCTTCCATTGGTGTGCCATCGGCCAGTTTTTGTGGATGCCATGTTGGGCAACCCGTGTAGAAATCACCGGTCATGGTGTTTCTTGCGCTGCCGACACGTTCATTCCATATCGCGACAGGTCGTGTCCATTTGTGCTTCATTTGCTCACCTTGATACGCTTCGGTTGCATTTTCAAAACGTCCGCCGCGAGCAAAAATAAACGCCACACGTTTCATCTCATCCGCTGTCAGCGTCTTCTGCATGGCTGGCATTAAACGCTCTAGGCCGGACCACGCAATGTCTTCTGCCGAAACTTCAGGCACCCCGCCTTTCACATAAGCCAAGTTTGCCGCGGAACGTAAGTAGAAATCTTCAGCGCTGTGGAGGGCGTGCCAATTCCCTTGCGCATCTTGAATCGCGTTGTCACCAAAGCCGCCTAGTTGCATTTTCTTGGCGACATCAATCAAAAAGTTTTCTAAGCAAATTGAACGCCCATCGGCGGTTTTCTCTGTTCGCGCTCCCACAATCGGCCAGCGAGCTGTGACGGTTTTCACCGGAACGTCGTGCCAAGGCGTTGCCATACCCCAGCTTTCGTAGGTGACCGTGTCCGGCACAATATAGTCCGACAATGCGGTGGTTTCGTTAATGAACGCATCAACAGACACAATCAAACCGAGTTGTTTTGGATCTTTAAGCTTGTCTTCCAGCAGCGCTTTCAAACCGGGTACACCATACATTGGGTTCGCTATGTGGTTGATCCACGCTTTTACGCGGTATGGATACCCATCAATAGCCGCAGATAGGTGCTCTGTCAGCAGTGGCGCGGCAAACGGATACCAAGGCGCGCGAGTTGGGTAAGGGGATTCACCTGCCTCAACGCGACGTTTGTATTCGCTGGTTTTATGGTAGGGGAATTTACTGCGCGACAAAAAGACGCCTTTCGGGCCGACTTTGCCAGCAAATTTGGTGAAGTCGTAACGAGGGCCCGCAGCGGAAGTTGGGTAGCCACCCGCTTTGGCCATCGCGCCGCCTTTCATATTTATGTTACCAATCAACGCATTGAGCATCATGATGGTAAACGAGTTATAGAACCCATTGGTGTGCATGTTGCCACCGTGGGTATCGACCACCGCTTTTGTTCCGTGACTGGTGAAGCGTTTTGCTAGTTCAACAATTTGTTCGACAGGGATTTCACATTGTTGGCTGTAGAACGCAAGGCTGTATTTGAACGCCTCTTCTTTGAGTCTATGTAGAGACGATTTTACGCGCACTTCGCCCGATGCAAGCGAAACCGTTTTATCGACAAACAGTGCCGCTTCCTCAGCTTGGGTATGAACACCAAATTCGCCGCTTTGCTCATCCACGATGACGTATGGGTCGGAGTCAGACAACGCTTCGCCCTCGAATGGCAGATTCAAGTCCGACGCGCGTAAAAACGTGCCGTTTCTCGGGTGCTGATTATCGCTTATCACGAGATGCGTAGCATTACACCAGTGCGCGGTGCCGGCTCGTTTCATCGCGTTTGCCCCCGGCTGCGCCAAGAAGGTTTTGTTGTAGCGTTGGTTTTCGATGATCCACTGGATCATGCCAAGCACGAGGGCAGAGTCGGTGCCCGGTTTGATTGGTATCCAGCGGTTGTTGTCACCGGCAGCCAAGCTCGATGAACCCGCAGGCAAACTTGGCGTGATGATGGAGTATTCCAAGCCACCTTCTGTTCGCGCATTGGCGAGTTGGCGCGCCTGACGCTTAAAAGGGTTGCCAGCTTGCGCAGGCGACATACCGATGAAGATGATGTATTCCGCATTATCAAAGTCTGGCTTCAAATGTGCGTTCTTATCTAAGTCGTTCATAAATGCGCCGCTGCCAGCACGAAATGCGTAGCCGCAGTAAGAGCCGTGATGCCCAAAGTTACGTGTACCATAGCTGTTGAACGCGAAGCGTTTAAATATGTCGTCTCGGCCTTCGTTGCCGGCGTTGGTCATTAACAGTTGGTTGGCTTTCGGCCCATATTCTGGGTTTTCAGGATCAACGGGCGTTGTTAAATCGCGAATGTCGCGTAAGCCATCAACATGGCCTTCACCAAATAAATCACCACCTTCTACGACTTCTTCTATCAATTGCTCGTAGCTGATCGGAATCCATTTTCCTTCGCCGCGTTTTCCAACTCGTTTCAGTGGCTGAGTAATGCGGTACGGGCTGTTGCGAATTTCTAACATCCCATTGCCACGTGCGCATGCTGTTGAACGACCGTCAAGGCCCGCTTCTCCTGCCAAACTTAAATAAGCATCTTTGACTGGCGTTTCGAACGGCATGTGTTGCTGATGAGAGAGTGGGTGATATGGGTTGCCAGTAATGCGCAAAATCTCGTCGCTGCGGTTATCAATGCGTACACGCAATCCGCACAGTGACCAACAACCAAAACACATCGATGGTGCAACGCGCTGATTTGGATTAGGGATTAGGTTGCCTTTGCTGTTGACCGTGTACTCTGGTTCAAGCGAGTTACCGTGGTGAATATCACGCGTTTTTTCTCCCGCAGTGCCTTCGAGCGCACCCTCGACCATGTGTTTGGTGGTGGTGGCGTAACCCGCAGCGAATGCGCCAAGCCCACCCACTGCAATGCCTGATTTCAAAAACTGACGGCGTTTGTTATCCATGATGAAATCCTCTTTGATTAGCGTTCAGTTAAGGTGAGTGATGAGGCTTTTACTTCGATCTTTTGTTTTGGCTGAACCAGCTCCGAACCGAGCAGTGCCAGTGCAAGCCATAATCCGAGCATGCCGATAATGCCTATCCAGCCATTTCCATCCATAGTGAGTTGGTATGGATACAGCCCTGCATCGAACTTGGCGATGGTTTGCACTTCCATGATGGTAAACCAGCGAATCAGCCATGCACTTGCCAGTGCGGCAGCAGACACAACACAGAGCCCTATGACGTGACGAAATCTGGCTGATGCGGACTTTTTGGTATCGCGCAAGAAGATGAAAGCGAGCAAAACACAACCTAAAACGACAAAAGTGATCAGGGCAATGTTGTGCATCCATTGTTCGCTAGAATAGAGCGAAAATGCGGAATTGTTGGATGCCCAAATCGGTAGGAGAATCAGCGTCAGAACGCCGCTCGTTACCAGTGACTTCTTGAGTAAATTGCTATCACCAGAAGTGAGGGCTTTCGATTGGCTAGGCAGCAGTAACCAAATCAGTAGAGAAAATCCGACCGCGCCCATAAATGCAGTGACAAACCAAAGAACCGGCGACGCGGGTTGGTGCCATAAAGAGCGCGATTTAACGACTGCAATTTCAGCGCCTGTGTAGACTGCAATGGTGATGCCTGATAGCACCGTGATAACAGATACCATAAGCATGACTCTACGAGAGAGCGCCCAGTCACCCAGTGACAGCTTTGAAATTAGAGGCAGTACTTTCCCTGGCTGATTACGTAAGTTGAACAGATCCTCGCGGAGATACAGCCATGCAGTCACTACCGCTAAACCTGAGAAAACAGGCAAGAAAAGCGATCCTAAAGACATCCATGACCACGGCGTGATGTGCGCGTAAAAATGCCATGCGCGTCCCGGTTGGTGTAAATCACCAGTTAACGCTAATGGCCCCACGATGGCGCCGATGGCCAGCGTCAGCACAAGCGCAGCGCGCAGTCTGTGGCTGGTGTGTTTTTCAAATAATAGGGCGATTAGGAATAAAATAGCAGCCGCATAAGCCGAACCGATGTAGAAGAAATACTGTACCGCCCACGGGAGCCAAGCCATCGCTTGAGGTTGGACTAACACTTCGGTGATGTTCATGCGTGCTCTCCTTGTGGGTCGTAAATAGCTGGCTGCCCGTCGATATGGCTGGTAAAGCGTTCATCCATGCCGATGTAAAACACGTGTGGCTTGGTCTCTTCATTGGGTTTTAGCACTTTGATGTCGTCTTGGTGCTTCGCAATTAAGCGGCGGACTTCGCTTGATGGATCATTCAAATCACCAATTACACGTGCACCGCCAACACAGGTTTCCACGCAGGCAGGCAATAGACCTTGTTCTAGACGGTGAGCACAGAAGGTACATTTATCTGCGGTGAGGGTGTCTTCATTGATAAAGCGAGCATCGTAAGGGCAAGCTTGTACACAATACGCACACGCTACGCAGCGACTGTTATCCACCATGACAATGCCATCTTCGCGCTGAAAGGTTGCTTGAACCGGACACACTGCCACGCAAGGCGGGTTGTCGCAGTGGTTACAAAGGCGCGGTAGCATAAAGGCTTTTGCTTCTCGCGTGGCTGTAGAGCCATCATCTAACGTAACTTCGTATTGCTTTACGGTGGTTCGGAATTGACCGATTGGCGCTTGGTTCTCGATGCTGCAACCCACAGTGCACGCTTGGCATCCGACACATTTACGCAAATCTATCACCATGGCATAACGCTTGCCGACTTGTCCTTTTCGGTCAGCGGACTGGTTATTTCGAATAATGTTTCCCGCAGTTGCCGTGCCAATGCCTGCGACTGGAATTAACGCGGCTCCGGCTGTGACCGCGCTGAGAAAGCGACGTTTGGTGGAATCCATAACTCACCTGCTTTTTTGTTGTATTTGAATTGACTGCTTCCATTGTGAGAAATGCACCGCGAGGCTTATATTGTGGATTTCCACATACCCAGATCAAACTTGATCTAAAACAAATGTGGTTTAGGGAAGGTAGCTGTTATTCTTGTCGTACTCTCTTGACGGAACGATTCGACTCATCATGAAAAAAGCACTGTGGCTTCAGCTTTGGATTCTTTGCTTAGTTGCCTTTGCATCTTTGGCTCACGGCGCAGTTTCTGAACAAGCAGATCTGCAAGGAATGCAAGAGCAAAAAGCAGAGCAGCCACAGGCCAAGCAAAAAGTCGAAGTGGGCGTGTTAGCGATACGCGGCCATCTTTATGCTGAGCAGAGATGGCAACCGACCATTGATTGGCTCAATCAGCAAATTTCCGATGTGCATTTTGTCCTTCATCCCCTTAACTTGGATGAAATGGGCGAAGCGGTGAAGTTTCAGAAGATAGATTTCATCTTAACCAACCCAGGTCAGGCAGTGCGATTGGGCAGGCAATACGCGCTGTCGTGGATGGCAACGCTAACCAGCAGAGCACCACAAAACTCGAATTACGGCATTGGTTCGGCGCTGGTGGTTCGAGCCAATTCAAGTTATCAAACGGTGCAAGATGTCTCAGGACGTCCCGTTGCGGCGGTATCAGAAAAAGCGTTTGGTGGTTATCTAACGATGCGCTATCAAATAGTCAAAATGGGGCTTAATCCAAACGATTTCTTTTCTGATGTCCGCTATCTTGGTTTTCCTATTGATGCCAACCTGTATCAATTACGTGATGGTAATGTGGAAGCGGCCGTCGTCCCCGCTTGTTTATTGGAACAGATGTTAAGTGAAGGGCTTTTACAACCGGGTAATTACCGAGTTTTAAATCAACAGCCGAACGAGCGCTCGTTATGCGCTGTTTCCACACCGCTTTATCCTAACTGGTCATTTGCCAAAACAGAGCGCGGCTCAGCTCAGATTGCCAAACAGATTGCGCAAGTATTGTTAGCGATGCCACCTGAACACCCTGCGGTTATTGCGGCAGGCGCGTCAGGTTGGACGTCCCCCGTCAGCTTGCTGAGCATCGACAAACTTTATCAGGCGTTGGATCTCCATCCGTTGCAACAACCTTGGTGGAGTGAGGCTCTACGCTGGCTGCGTAGTCATCAAGAATGGGCATGGGCGCTGTTCATGTTTGTGATTGTGTTGAACGCGTACCACTTTTGGCTTGAGTATCGATTTAGCAAGAGTAAGCAAGCGTTGGAGCAGACATCGTTACGATTAAAAGAGAAAAGTGAACAGTTAGAGCATTCACAAAGGGTCGCGATTGTCGGAGAAATCGGCACTAGTCTTGCTCATGAACTCAATCAGCCACTGGCAGCCATTCGCAACTATAGTGAAGGCGGTTTACTTCGCTTGGCCAAAAAGCGCCCTCATGAAGATATTGTCCCTGTACTTGAGAAAATACAGGGCCAAGTTGAAAGAGCCGATGCAATTATTCAGCGATTAAGAACGTTGATTCGTAAGCGCAGTGTCGACAAAACGTCGTGCGATCTTCAAGTACTCATTGATGACACGATTGAGTTACTCCATTTTCGAATGCAGAAGCAAAACATTTCTATTGTGGCCAGTACAGAAGGGAACATTCGTCCATTACTTGTCGATGCAGTTGGCGTACAACAGGTTTTAGTTAATGTGATCAGCAACGCGATTGATGCGTGTACTTTGTTCCAAGAGAAATATCACTCATCAGGTTATCAAGGTAAAATTGCCCTGCATTGCGATTACCAAATCAGTCAACTCTCTATTCGAGTGTTAGACAATGGTACAGGGTTGCAGCAAGAGAATCCGACTCAAGCGTTTGTGAGTAGAAAAGAAGAAGGGCTTGGGCTGGGGTTAGCCATTTGTCGCGATGTGATGGAAATGCATGGTGGCGAGTTTGTCATCAGCTCGATAGCACCACATGGTTGTTTGGTTGAGCTTGTGTTTCCATATCAAAACTAATCTGAACTAGGCATAGGAGCACTCAATGAGCAGCGGTGAAAAGCAGCTACCTGTTTTTGTAGTCGATGATGATGAATCGGTGCGTGACTCGCTCGCTTTTATGCTGGAAGAGCATGACTTCAACGTGACGACTTTAGCTGATGGGCAATCTTTTCTCGATAAAGTGAACATTCATCAGGCCGGATGCGTGATCCTTGATAGCCGAATGCCTAACCTTCGTGGTCAGCAAGTGCACCAAATTTTAAATCAAGTCAACAGCCCGTTAGCCGTTATTTATCTGACAGGGCATGGTGATGTCCCAATGGCGGTCGATGCATTACAAGCTGGGGCGGTCAATTTCTTCCAAAAACCAGTCAAAGGCGATGAACTGGCACGAGCCATTTTGCAGGGACAGGCGCAGTCTGCCACAAACCTCGATATGGCAGCGGCAAAATCGGCTTATGAATCGCTCACACCTAGAGAAAAAGACATTTTACGTTTGATCATTGAAGGAAAGCGCAATATTCGTATTGCTGACGAACTTTGCATAGCAATGCGAACGGTTGAAGTACACCGAGCCAATCTATTGAAGAAGTTCTCGGCAAAAACCGTCGCAGAGTTGGCATATATATATGGCAAGCTAGATTAAAGCTTAGCGAGTGAAGCCTCTTAAGGCTATTTAGAGGATACAACTTGAGCTTTATGACGACTCGCGTATTATCTTCTTCGTTCTTACTTTATCTGAATTCTTATGAGTTTGTTGACTAAACGACATCACACGCCACATAAGCGGGCAAAATGGCTACTGGCGATTATTGGCTGGGTGGTGGTTGTGTGTCTGATGCAAAATTCAGGTTTTGCATCGTCATGCTCTATGAAATATGAGACGGAATCGCCCGCGGTTTCACTTACTGATGAGCGTTCGAGCGTCAAGTCGATTGATACTAAAGAAACCAGCAAGTGCGAATTGTCTGAAAAGTTAATTCAGTTTTCTCAACATCAACTCGATGTATTTATTGTTGTTCTGTTTGTCGGTCTTTTTGCTTCGGCAATTTGGTTGTGCAGTGCCTATATTGGTGCGCAACATTGGACAGAACCGATAGGCCGTAAGTATCGAGTCCATCTGACTTTCTGTGTGTTCCGAGAATAAAAGCGTGCTTTCTGACCACTAGCGTCAGTTATTTAGCACCTTTGTCTTTATAACTAGGAATCACTATGAATCAAATTACTAAACTGACTCAGTTTGCGTCCATGTTTTTTATGACGCTTGCTTTGAGTTTGCTCTCTCTGAGTATTTCAGCTCAAACTACTGATACAGGTTGGCTAACCAACCCACAACATCCTCCAGTGCAAACGCGCTTTGTGCTCACTGGTCAACAAGACCTGCAAGCCAAAACAATCACTGGTTATCTGGACGTCAAGTTGGCTGGGGACTGGAAAACTTACTGGCGTTCACCTGGTGAGGGCGGCGTAGCACCATCTATTGATTGGCAAAATTCACAAAATTTATCCAAAGTGGATTGGCAATGGCCACACCCACAAAAATTCGAACTATTAGGTATCGAGACTCTTGGGTATAAAGGCGACACTTTGTTCCCCATGACGCTGCACGTCGAAGACATGTCCAAACCTGTCACGATTGATGCGGTACTGACACTTTCTTCTTGTACGACGATTTGTGTGCTGACCGACTATCAAATTCAATTGACGTTCTTGCCTTCTGATCTAAAAGTCGATGAAGACGTGATGTTCAGTTACGCTCAAGCAGTGAGTAACGTGCCGCAGCCATCGCCGTTTATTGATGTTACTCAGGCGAGTTGGGATGCGAACCAATCGAAACTACAAATCAAGCTACAGAACAGTCAGGGTTGGCAACAACCACAAGTGCTGGTGGATGGTGTCGATGAAGCAACGCGAGACTATAGCTTCAAGTTTGAAGGAATGCATCAAGAAGGAAACATCGTCACCGCGAGCTATATCGTTGATACTTGGCTGGGCGATGTGGGGTTAGATGGTCAGTCGCTGTTTGTGACCATCAAAGACACCAATTTACTAGCAGAAGAAACCACTCAAGCAACTGCTGAGGCAATAGTTGAACCGCTGCCGAGCACGTCTCTAACGAGTGTTTTTCTATTCGCGTTGCTCGGCGGTTTAATTCTTAACATCATGCCTTGCGTTCTTCCGGTTTTGGGGATGAAGCTAAGTAGTATTGTTGCCGCTCAAGGTATCGAGCGTCGTCAAATTCGCGCTCAGTTTGTTGCCTCGTCACTTGGTATATTAACGTCGTTCTGGATTCTCGCTGGTTTTATTTTGGTGCTTAAGCTAACAGGTAATGCCATTGGCTGGGGCGTGCAATTTCAAAGCCCTTGGTTCTTAGGTTTGATGGTGTTGGTCACCACTTTGTTTGGGGCCAATATGCTGGGGCTGTTTGAAATCCGTCTATCATCGGGTACCAATACATGGCTGGCCTCGAAAGGTGATAACTCCCTAGTTGGTCACTATGTTCAAGGTATGTTTGCCACATTGCTTGCGACGCCTTGCTCCGCGCCTTTTCTAGGAACTGCCGTGGCATTTGCCTTGGGTGCCGACGTATTAACGTTATTTGCAACTTTTACAGCATTAGCATTGGGTATGGCACTGCCTTGGCTCTTAGTCGCTGTGTTTCCAAATATCGCGCTGAAACTACCAAAGCCTGGCTCGTGGATGAATGTCGTTAAAATAGTGTTTGGCATAATGATGTTGGCAACCAGCGTTTGGCTACTTTCATTAATGGCAAATCATGTACCGATGTTATGGATTGCACTTATCGCTGTGGCTGCTTTTGTTGTAATGATGGCAAGAGTTAAGAAAGTGTATGGTGAGAAAGCGCTTGCTGTATCCGGAACTGCGTCATTAGTGTTGATAGCTGGTGGCCTGTTACTTGGTAGTGTCACTGCCGACCAATGGGCGACACCGCTTCCTGAGGACTTAGCGTGGCAGAAGCTTTCTAACTCGGCGATTGAAGATCACGTCAATAATGGGCGAGTGGTGTTTGTGGATGTCACTGCGGATTGGTGTGTCACGTGTAAAGCGAACAAGATCGGTGTGATCTGGCAAGATCCTGTCTACTCATTGCTGCAAAGCCCTAATGTAGCGACGTTAAAAGGGGATTGGACACATCCGGACGGCTCGGTAACTGACTTTTTACGAGCTCATGGGCGTTACGGTGTGCCGTTTAACATCGTCTATGGCCCGGCAGCGCCACAAGGTATCCCGTTACCTGTGATTCTGACTGATGATGTTGTTTTAAGTGCGGTGAAGCAAGCGAGTGGGGGAGCTATTCAATGAGTTCGACAAAGCGGCGTAGAACATTCCGATATTGGCTCGTTCAAATCGTACAGATGGTGCTCATTGTCACCGTCATTTCCATCGCGATGGATTGGTATCGCACTAAAGATATTCCTAAACAGGAGTCACCACCATTGAGCTCAGTCTTGAGCGATGGCGAACACTTCGATGCAATCGCGCAAAGTTATGAACAACCTGTCGTTGTTTATTTTTGGGCGACTTGGTGTCCCGCTTGTCAATTTGTAAGCCCAAGCGTGAGTTGGCTGAGTGATGACTACACCGTAGTTGGCGTTTCTGGATCGTCGGGACCGAATGAGCGTGTGGCGCAGTTTATGAGGGCAAAAGAATATCGTTTCGAAAACATAAACGATCCTTCAAGCGATATTATGCGCGAATGGAAAATTAGCGTGACCCCAACCATTTATGTTTTAAGAAATGGTGAAATTTCCTCTGTAACAACTGGCGTTACCACTCCGATAGGAATACTAGCGAGAATTTGGTTAGCTCGATAACGCTATAAAAATCCGATATTCAAAATATTGAGTATCGGATTTTTTTGTTGTCCTAAACAACCAGTCGGTCACATACCATAAAGAACTAGTTAACTAATAAGTGTCTAGATGCTTATTGCGTGCTACATTCGAGCATCGTTCTGGTTATCAAGGAGGAAACGATGAACGTAGCAAAAATGTATGATGATGTGTCGGATCGCTATCAAAAGTTGGTGGATGGCAGTCACTACGTCGGTCCACGTTGGATTTCTGAGAAGTTAAAAACCTTTCCCATCGAGCAAGGCTCGGTTCTCGACCTAGCCTGTGCGACTGGCAGTATCGGCCATGTCGTAAAAAGTCACTATCCAGAACTCGCCATCCATGGCTTAGACATCTCGTCCAAAATGGTTGATAAAGCGCGCCAAACTAGCCTCTATCAAAGTGTCGCGGTTCATAATCTCGATGAGCCATTTTCCCCTTTGTTTGAGCAAACCTTCGACCTTATCACCGCACTTGGTTTTACTGAGTCTCTAGCCAAGCCTCAACAACTGCTGGAGTGCATTTCGCGTAAGCTAACGGTGAATGGACGATGTTTTATCAGCTTTCAATACCACGATCCGGATGGACAAGATTTGCCTCGAAATACTTATAGTGGATCGGTCGTGCATAAGGCATATACCGAAAGTGAAGTTGAGCAACTCTGTCAGCAAGCTGGGTTGGAAGTGGTTTCCTTAGAAAATGTGATTGGTTACGTATCTGGTGTTGGTTATGTGTGTCGATACTTGATGCTAGAGCTGAAAAAGTCACACCGCTGAAATAAGTAACAAACAAGGACTGTTTTTGAAAACACAGGATTTAACCGAGTTCGGGTCGGGCATTGAATACGATGCTCAATACGACCAGCATTACCATCAAGAAATTGCTTTCATCACAAGGTTAATCGAAGAAACCAATACTCGAAGTGTACTGGATGTCTGTTGTGGTTCCGGCATTGTCACGATTCCAGTCTCTGAGCAACTCAACGAAGCCATTGGCATTGATATTTCTGAAGGGATGCTCAAACACGCAAAGGACAAAGCCAAAAGTAGGAGTAACTTACGTTTTCTTCATCTCGACGCAACCCAGTTTTCGTTAGGTAAGAAGTTTGACCTAGCCATACTGACAGGGAATGCATTCCAAGCCTTTTAAGTGACGACATGCTGGCAGGCGCACTGAGCTCAATATCAAAGCACCTAGAAAAAGGTGGGCGATTTGTCTTCGATACGCGGTTACCAACGCCAGAGAATCTAGAATTGGATCATGAGATGGCGCTGTGGCAAACCTATGTTTCTCCAACCTATGGTGAAGTGAATTATTTCGGTATGAAGGCCGAGTATGACTTGCAAACGTCCATCATGTATTTGAACAAAGAGCGCCATTTTGAAAGTGGAACGATTGAGCATTCCAGCATTGATTTAAAATATCGCCCGCTGGAAGACATAGAGGTTTTCTTTGAACAAGCGGGATTCAGAATTATAGAGAAGTACCAATCTTGGTCAGCGCATGTATTTGAGGCGAATGCCAACTCGCTTGTCTGTGTGGCTGAGAAAATATAAATCAATGTTGAGGGATACAATGCAAGGATTTCGAATTACTATGTCGTTAGATGACATGGATTTAGACGTTATCTACCAGTTCATTTCAAACAGTTATTGGGGAAAGGGTATTCCAAGAGAACGCTTTGAGAAGTCATTGCGCCATTCGTTCTGTTTCGCGGTTTTGGATGATGAAAATCAACTCGTTGCTTTTGCTCGGTTAATTACCGATCGTACCACGTTTGCGTACCTTGCCGATGTGTTTGTTGTGGAGGTACACCGTGGTAAAGGCATCAGTAAGTTGTTGATATCAGAAATTGTTGCTCATCCAGAACTACAAGGCTTACGCCGTATGATGCTTGCAACCCGCGATGCTCACGGGTTGTACGAACAGTTTGGGTTCACTCCTATTGCTCCAGTAGAAAACTTCATGCAAATCTGGAAACCGAATGTTTATCAGAGCTAAATCATGATGAGAGTTGAATCTCAACAAGTGGCAATCAGATACCTCAAAACAACAGACGCTGCTCCTCTGTTTGAAAACTATTTAGGCGATGAGCAAGCATGCCGCTTCCTCAATCGCCAAGCCCACCAAAATTCAAATCAAACCCTTGAAGCTATCGAAAGATGGCGTGCTCAATATGATCAAAAGTCTCCCAATCTATTAGTCTTCACCATTGAAGAACTTACTTCTCAAACTCCTATAGGCTGTCTGGTGCTGATACCTGAGCAAGACAGCAGTGAAATCCATTTTGGTATTTCTGCTCGCTATCAGGGAAAAGGCTATGCAACCCAAGCCTGCAAACTTGGCGTTGTTTACCTGCACAGCTTGGGTATAACGCGCATTCGCACTACCCCGCATATTGGCAACCACGCGAGTATTCGTGTGTTGGAGAAATGTGGCTTTATCAGCCAAGGCATTTTAAAAGCGCATGCGGTTTTTCCTGCTCTAGGACGTGAGGCGCAAGACTGTATGGATATGCGATTGGAGGATACAGAACTGCGCCATTTTGCACATTGTTCAGAATGAAAAGGGTGGCGGTTGAAACGAGCGGTTACAGAGCTTGTCAGTCGCCATCGTAGACAGCGCCTTTGCTGAATGATTCTTCGAAGTTTTTTAGTCTTTGATTGTCAGAGGCGACTGACAAAACCATACCAACTGTGACAACCAAACCGCTATTAAAGCAGGATATTATTCCTTCAACTTTGTGTTTTAGGAGTAGTCATTAGACTACCCAATAATTGTTGGAATAAATAATGACGAAACGTTGGCTTGTCTCCGCTGTGAGCATCGCGCTGCTCGGCGGTGGTACGTATTTCTATCTCCAATCTGCCGCTCAGCCAGAATTGCTGCCTACATTGATTGTGGAAAAAGGCACGATTGAAAAACAAGCGGTGGCTGTTGGTAAAATTGTCCCTGCACACTCCGTGTCTATCAAGTCACAAATCGACGGTATCGTCGGTGAAATTTACGCGAAAGTTGGTGAAAAGGTGAAGCAAGGCCAGCCGCTGATCAAAGTGCGTCCAAACCCAACCCCCCAAGCATTAACGGATGCATCGGCAGAACTCATGCGTAGCGAAGCCGATCTGGAATCCGCCAAACAAAAACTGTCCAACTTAGAAAGCTTGGTCAAGCAGGACATTATTCCAAGTAACTACGACGAATACGTAAGTGCGCGCTCGGCAGTCAAATCTGCGCAAGCGGACGTATTGCAAAAGCGCCAGAATCTCGAACTCATCCGCAGTGGTGAGGCGTCGATCGGCGATGCGCGTTTAACGTCGACGATCTACGCGCCAATTGATGGCACGGTACTCAACCAGAAAGTTGAGGTCGGAGAGCCGATCATCTCGACTCAATCAAGCCAAGCCGCGACTGAAATGATGTCATTGGCCGACATGAACAGTCTGATTTTTAAAGGTAGCGTCAGTGAGCATGATGCTGCGCAGTTGTCTCCGGGAATGCCCGTTATGTTGACGGTTGCGCCTTATCCTGATATGGCGATTTCTGGTGTGCTAACCAAAGTGGCGATTCAATCTGAGAACCTTAACTCACCAGAGGGCAATGCTTCTGCAAAAAGTTTTGATAACGGTTTTGAGGTTGAAGTGGGAGAACTCAAGATCCCACAAGATGTGTTGCTTCGTTCTGGTTTTTCATCGACGGCTCAAATCATTCTGAAGAAGTCTGAAAACGTGCTCACTCTACCGGAGCGCGCTCTGCAATTTGATGGTGACGCACCGAATGTTCTGATCCCCGATAGCTCAGAACAAGGGTTTCATAAACAACCTGTGAAACTCGGTCTGTCAGATGGCATCAATGTCGAAGTGCTTGACGGCGTGGAGCTTGATGAAGAGGTTATCGACAACAGTATGATGGGAGCGGCGCATGGTTAAGCTGCAACGATCAACAATCGCCTTTGCATTGTTGGCTGCCACGCTCAGTTTGCCGACCTACGCAATTTCTATTGAACAAGCTTGGCAACAAGCAAAGCAGAACGATCCAAATTACGAAAAAGCGAAAATCGGCGTCCAGCTTGGCGAGGTTGGCGTACAGAGTAGCCGCAGTGCGTTATTGCCGGGTTTAAGCGCCAGTGCGTCAGCGGATTGGAATGAGTCCTCAAGCCATTCCAACAGTTACGGCGCTACCTTATCTCAAACTATTTGGGATAGCAGCTTGTGGTCGGAACTGGATCAAGCGAATGCCAATTATCTCAAAGCACAGTTAGAGCTATCTCAATCGCATAACGAGCTTGCGCAGAAGTTGCTCACCGCTTACCTAGATGTGGCAAGCGCACAGGGCGACCTCAAATTGGCACAGTCCAAGCTGGAGGAGGGGAAAGAACTTCTCAACATCATTGAGAAACGCTATCGAGCAGGCAAAGTGAAGTCGGTTGATGTTGAAGAGATGCGAGCGAATCAAGTCTCTGAGCAAGCAAGTATCCTCAATGCAAAAGCCGATCTCGAAGTGAAAAAAGCAGAGCTTGCGGCGTTAATCAATCAAATGCCGGAGAGTGTCGACCAAATTCGAACGGATTCTTTGATTCAGCCGCCGATGCTGGTGGACTCTCAGGAGCAATGGCTAAAACTGGCGAAAGACAGCAGTCCAGAGCTGTTGGTAGCGGCGCAGATGGTGAAAGCGAGCGAGTTCGCGAAAGATTCAGCTAAAGGTGGATACTACCCGACCGTCAAAGGTAGTGTGGGCTACAGCGATGGTGACAATCGTTCAAACGGCGAGTTTAACGCTGGGATTAGTTTGAGTTTGCCGATTGACCTCAATGGTGCAGTGCGAGCGAAAGTGGACGAAGCATCGTTGAACATTTTAAGTGCTAAGCAAGATATGCGTAGAGTGGAAATTGATATTCAGAAACGAGTTATTCAGCAGTTTACGCAGGTCGATATCAATTGGAATCAAGTTTTAATAGCGAACGAGCTGGTTGAATCGCGCGCCAGATTGTTGCAAAGCAAAGAGAAACTTTACGACGCTGGCCTGCTTGAAGTGTCGGAAGTTATCAGTGCACACAACAGCTTGTTTGAGGCGAAAAACAGTCTGCAAACCAACTTGTACAGCTATTGGCGTAAGAGAATCGGCTTACTGCAAACCGCAGGGAAACTCGATGACGATACCATGGTGTTGATCTCTCGGGCTTTTCATTCATGAGCAGCCTGTTGCAGCAAACTTGGCAAACGTTGATGGCGCACCGCATGAAGAGCGTGCTAGCCATTATCGCGATTGCTTGGGGCGTGATCTCTGTGGTGGTGTTAATCGCACTTGGCGAAGGCTTTTATCGCCATCAGACCCAGTCGTTTTCATTTATGATCAACAATGTGCAAGTGGTGTTTCCGTCGAGTACCAGTAAACCGTGGCAAGGGTTACCTTCAAGGCGCCAAATTGATATACCACAAGAAAAAGTCGACATGATCAAACAGTCGGGCTTCGTGCAACAGGCGTCAAGCGTTTACGCCAAATGGGATGCGAATATCACCAATCTCAAAGGACAGAATTTATCGAGAACGGTCAGCGGTATTGATACGTCTTACTTTCCTTTAATGCAACGCAAGCTGCAATCCGGTTCGAGAAACCTGTCACCAAGTGATATGGACAACCACACTCGCGTGGCAGTGTTAGGCGATCAAATTGCGCAAATGGGCGGAATCCAAATCGGGGATAGGCTCAAAGTCAACGGCATTCCGTTTTTGGTGATTGGGATAACCGTTGGTGAGGACACTGGCATTTCATTCGGCGATAGCCGCACGGTTTTCATTCCTCAAACAACGTACCGCGATTTGTGGGATGCGAAACCTTGGATGGTATTGATGAAGCCGAGAGAAGGGATGGATGCATCGTCATTTCGACAAAATATCGTGAACTTTTTCGCCAAGCAGCTTCATTTTGACCCAAGTGATAAAGATGCGGTCGAATTACCCGATTTTAGTGAAGGTGCGGCGGTCATCAGTGGAATTTTGCGTGGCATTCAGATTTTTCTCGGAGCGAGCGGTGCGATGACCATGGCGGTCGGTGCGCTTGGTGTTGCCAACATCATGTTTTTATCCGTCACTGAGCGCACGCGTGAAATCGGTGTGCGTTTGGCGATCGGGGCGACTCAAAAATCCATACTCAGTCAGTTTATTCTTGAGGGGCTTATTTTGGTAGCTGTGGGCACGGCATTAGGTCTGATGTTTTCGTATGCCGTGGTATCTGTCCTAAGCAGCATGGGATTACCGGAATGGATTGGTTTGCCTGTGATCACGCCAGATTCCATTGCTTGGTCTTTACTTGTGACGCTTATCTTGGCATTGATGGCATCGTATTTCCCAGCAAGGCGAGCATCGCGTCTCACGCCAGTCATTGCTTTGAGTGCGAGGGCCTAGTCATGTTGTTACCGATGAGACAAATTTTCCAAGAAATGGCCGCAGAAAAGCTGAGATTGGGTTTGACCATTCTGGCTGTAGCGTGGGCGACCCTCTGTATCGCTGCTATGTTGGCGGTAGGTGAGGGCATTCGTCAGGGGGTATTGAAAACCGCACAAAATGGTAACGGCAACTTGATTTATTTGACCGGAGGGATGGCCACCGTCGACCACGGTGCTTTTCACCAAGGTAAGTTTCTGACGTTAAAAATGGACGATTCAGAGATCGTTCGAGCATTACCCGATGTAAAAAGCGTTGCGCCAACTGCGAAGTGGAAAGAGCGCATCACCGTTGGTGACAGAAGCTCATGGCAAGAGCCGTTAGCAGTCACGAGCGAGTTTCAATCCATGACCAATTTGGTGCCGATGGCGGGGGGACGATGGTTAAATCCACTCGATCAAAAAGAGACGCGCAAAGTCGTTGTACTGGGTTATGAACTGGCAGCCGACTTATTCAACCCGAATGAGGACTTTAGTTGGTTTGCGACAGTCACATTGCAAGTCAACCCTGTGGGGCAAAAGGTAAAAATCGGCAATGAGCAGTTCACCGTTGTGGGCGTATTGGAGAAAAACAGCGCCCAAATAGAACTGGGGGATCTTATCAACTATTCCAGCTTTGTGCCGTTAGCGACGTGGAAGCGATTTCATGTCAACGGTGAAATTGGTGGCATCAATGTGCAACCACAAGCGGATGTAGACCGAGAAGCCTTAGCAAAGACGATCAGGCAAGTGATTGCCCGTAAGCACGGGGCAAGTGTCAGTGATGAACAGGTCGTCCAAGTCGATGATATGTTCCTTAAACAAAAGAGTATGCAGCAGTTTCTGATAGGTTTGCAGAGTTTTCTTGGCATTATCGGCTTCGTGACGTTAGCTGTTGCTGGCGTTGGCATCGCCAATGTGATGTATGCCACCGTAAAGCGATCTACGCGTGATATCGGCGTGCGCATGGCGGTCGGTGCAACCCCAACGGCCATTCGCATGCACTATTTAGTGCAGTCTTTATTGACAATGATGATGGGGGGCGCGCTTGGCTTAGGCGTGACGTACGCGCTGGTGTCTGCCATCAGTTCCATTCCTTTAGAGGGCAATGCCTTTTATGAACAACTGGGTAAACCTGTCCCGGAGTTGTCGTGGGTCGTTGTCGCGATTGTCATCCTCACCTTAGTGATCATTGGTGTGGCATCTGCATGGTTACCTGCAAACCGAGCCGCAAAAGTCAGCCCGTTGGAGGCGCTACAAAGTGAATAACAACAATAACTCTGGAAAGAACATGTCGAACAAGCCGCTTGTTGAGCTGACCAACATCTGTAAATACTACTCAAGCGGGGAGGCGGAAGTTCGCGCGCTAGACGGCGTTGAGTTAACCATTAATCAAGGCGAGTTTCTTTCGATTCTTGGCCCGTCCGGTTCAGGCAAATCAACGTTGATGAACATGCTCGGCTGTTTAGATAAGCCCACCGATGGCAAGTACCAACTTGGCGGCCAAACCGTCGCAAGTTTAAGTGCGAATGAGCTGGCTGGCATTCGTAACCAAAAGATCGGATTTGTCTTCCAAAGCTTTAACTTATTGGAATACGCGACGGCGCTTGATAACGTGGCACTGCCGTTGGTTTACTCTGGTATCAAAGCCAAAGAACGTCGCCAGCGCGCAGCTAAATTGCTAGAGCAAGTCGGGCTAGGGGATCGTTTAGACCATAAACCAAACCAGCTTTCTGGTGGTCAAAAACAGAGGGTCGCGATTGCAAGAGCCTTGGTCAACGATCCGCAAATCATCTTAGCAGATGAACCAACGGGTGCATTGGATTCAAAATCCGGCGCAGAGATTGAAGCCTTGTTCAACCAACTCCACGCCGAAGGTAGAACGCTGATCATCGTGACGCACGATAACGCTCTGGCAGAGCGCACTAAACGCATCATCACCATCAAAGACGGCAAGGTGATTTCGGATAGGGTGCCGGTAAGTAGGGAGAAATGAGCTTTTCTTAATTGAGAACTGAGTTTTAAGGGAAATAGCGATACAGAGGCTATCTCCCTTTACTTTTATTCGCGATGTTCGTTTTGCCTCTCTTTTATCAAGTCATGCTTTTGTTCTTTAAGTAGAGTGATTGCGAGCTTAGTGTCCTCAATCAATTTACTGTTATCGTTGAGATCTTTGCTCTTCAAAGGCAAAACTAGATAATGAATGCTGCCATCTGCATTCTGTACTCCGGTAGCGATGATGACATCACCTTCAGACGCCGTACCAAAATACTCTGATACGACTTTGGTTTCGCTGACACCGTAGCTATCCAAATAGGATGACTCCGTATTGTCAAACAAGATAGGAACCCCTTGCTTAGCTAATGTTCGCAATTGTTTTTGCTTTTTCTCGTCGAATGGATAGTCGGTCGTACTGATGTAACTTACCTGTTCAGCTTCAATAAAATCGTACAGTTCATTGCTCAGTTCATTTAATGGGGCAGATATCCAAGGTGTAGCTGGAATGACGTCGGAAGTATCATCATTGCGACTTAGTGGTGTTGGAGCGGTAACAACCTCTTGAGCAGCATCGCTCTCAGGAGGCGTTACACTTATTGTCGCAGCGTCTTCTGTCTTGATTTGCTCATCAAGGCTTGCAACAGGTTCGGTCTGGGCATTCTTGTTATTTGAATTAATTAGAAATATGGCGAGTACTGCACCAAGTGCTAGCGCCGATCCAGTCAAGAGTTTTTTGTTACTTGTCATGTGTCATGTCTTACCGTTTATTTCATTAGTAAATATAGCGGCCACTTATTTATTCCGTGGCCGCAGGCTAATAAGTTAGTGGTAGAGATCGTCATTCCAAGAGATAGTTACGGCTCGGCTAGTCTCTGTCCATTGACTGCTATCACGATTTTTCTTCCAGGTATTTTCTGGAGTGGTATACCAGCTACACCAGTCGCGACCAAAGTAGTAATTGGTTTTTCGCCAACCAGCAACCAGCTTGACCTCTGATGTATCTAGGCCATCTTGAATGTCATTTTTTCTATATACGACGCCGACTTGTGGTTTAAAGTCTGAACGCATAACGACAGGTAACTCATTGTAATCAATCAAATTACCCATGTCACAACTGGTCCAACGATACAATAACCAGTCTTTAGCTGGCGTATTATGGCGGATAGTCTTGTTTTCAATTAACCAATTAATGCTTTCGTTAGCTTGGTTAAAATCGGCAACCGTTTGAAACTCTGGCTGGTCGTACGTTACACGGTTGCTCCAGGAGATTCCCCCACTAATATTTGGAGAAGTAGAAGCACTGAATCCAAGGTTAAAATCTAGCGACTCACTGACAGATGCCGTTGCAATGGTGTTTTCTGGAGCATGGCTCATGTGGCGTAAAGGGGCGCCATTTAAATAGCTCAGTGCCAGCTTAAAAGCCGTTGGAACGGTGTAACGGTAATCTCCCCCAGTAGCAAAACCATAGATTTGTTCTTTGTTTGGAACATTAGTCATGTCGAAGCCAGAACCGCCATTTAGGATCAACTTGGCTTCTTTAGCGCCATTTGGTAGCAAAGATTGGTTCCAGACATTTTCTAAAGAATAAATTAAGCGGATTTTTTTCGAGCGTGCATCACCATCATCAAGCTGAAGCAATGTCGAAGTGTAAGATTTCAATGTATCTTCAGCATGTGCTGGTGCTAAAGAACCAAGTAAAGCGAGTGCGATAATACTCGCGGAAAGATGCTGTTTTTCCATTATTTTTTCCTATTAGTCAGCCCATAAAGACTTTTGTTTTAAACCATCTTGATGGGCACTTTATAATTATGGACAGGTTATAAATTCAAGCTCAATAAATGAGCGGTGAAATAGTGCATCTTGTTTTTTATTAAAAAAAGAAAAAGGATAGATTCGTGGGATTAATGTCTCATAGTTTTTAAATTCACCACTCAACTATAATAAATAAGAATTTGGTTATTAAGTTTTGTCTTTTTAAGTTATTGCTTAATTTTAATTTTCTAATGTTGTGTTGAGATTTTCTATTGATAAAAGTGAATTTTATAAATGTTAGCCATGTTATTTTTAGGGTTTTTGTTATACCAAATTAAGTAAAGTATCGTTATGTGGTTATCTCGGGTTTATGGGTTTAATTCAAATTAAAACAGTGGTTTATGTTTTTTTTGTTATTATTTTTTAGAGCTTAATGTAATAGTTTAGTGATAAAGTCCGTCAATGAAGTTGCCATGTTCGTGTATGAAGTTATATGTGCTTTTACAGCAGGAAATTAAACTTTACGTTTAAGATGGTAAAGATAGAAAAAGAAATAAATAAGATTATTAAATAATCATGTTTCGAGAATATAAAATGTAACGTACTTCTAATTAAACGAATACTTGAATAAACGATGGAGTGTGAAAAGTGCTATTTAAGTTACGCTGTCCTATATTCCAGTTGGTGCCTTGTTCATACAATGCGTTTTCTCGGCTTAAACTGGTTTATGTACTGCTAATCTCTTATCCGTTTCTTAATTACACATATTGGCAATATGCTCGCCAAGTTACGTGTATTGGTGTCAATGAAAAACAGTATCTACGATAGCTCTCTCAGGGTTGGAACTGCCACTATGAATTTCCTTCATGTTCAATGTGAAACAATACCAATATTACTCAACTCGTGAAGCAAGTATAAAAAAAGGACTGCTCTGGTGTTAGGCACTGCGACGGTCGTTTTTTTGTACGAACCGTTCGTCGTAAGTGCTGTGCAACCTAACGATTGGGAAAACCAAAAAACAAAAAATGTCCCCATGCACAGAGTTAGGAAAAGTCTGCTTTATCTAAGGAAATAGGATACCAACTCACGATGAATAACGATTTCACATTTGCTATCAAAAGCATTCGCTTTGATGAGAATTACCAACCATCAGACAACACGCGAATCACTACCAACTTTGCTAATCTGGCTCGCGGAAACTACCGCCGAGAGAATCTGCGCAATGCGCTCCGAATGATCGATAATCGTTTTAATGCGTTGGCATATTGGGATAACGCGCAAGGTGACCGCTACTCAGTTGAACTTGAAATCATCTCTGTTGATATGGATATCCAAGGTAGTGGAGAAGCATTCCCATCGATTGAAGTGCTCAAAACTAACATTGTTGATCACAACACTAACGAGCGCATCGAAGGCATTGTGGGCAATAACTTCTCTTCATACGTTCGTGATTACGACTTTAGCGTTTTGCTGTTGGACCACAACAAAAACCAGCCACAGTTCAGCATCCCAGCGAACTTCGGTGATTTGCATGGCAAACTGTTCAAAGCTTTCGTTAATTCTGAGTCTTATAAACAGCATTTCAAAAAGCTGCCAGTGATTTGTCTGAGCGTATCGGACAACAAGGTATACCGACGCACCGAAAATCAACATCCTGTTTTGGGCTTTGAATATCAGCCGAACGAATCTTCGTTGACGGAGCAGTACTTCAAGAAGATGGGCTTACAGGTGCGCTACTTTATGCCGCCAAACAGCGTTGCACCGTTGGCATTCTACTTCTTCGGTGACTTGTTGAACGATTATTCAAACCTAGAGCTTATCAGTACGATTAGCACGATGGAGACATTCCAGAAGATTTACCGACCTGAGATTTACAATGCCAACGCGGTTGCCGGTAATTGCTACCAGCCAAACCTAAAAAACCTAGACCACTCGCTAACTCAAATCGTTTACGACCGAGAAGAGCGCAGCCAACTGGCAATTGAACAAGGGAAATTTGCCGAGGAGCATTTCATCAAACCTTATCAATCTGTGCTTGAACAATGGTCTGCAAACTACGCGTAATCGACAACGAGAATCTAGAAAGGAATGACGATGAAAACACTATTACCGACTTCAACGGCTGGCAGCTTGCCGAAACCTTCTTGGCTAGCGGAACCAGAAAAACTTTGGTCACCGTGGAAACTGCAAGGTGAAGAACTGATTGATGGCAAACGCGATGCGTTACGTGTCGCTTTGCAAGAACAAGAACTGGCAGGCGTTGATATCGTCAGTGATGGCGAGCAAACTCGCCAACATTTTGTGACGACCTTTATTGAGCATTTAAGCGGTGTAGATTTTGAAAACCGTAAAACGGTGACCATTCGCAACCGTTATGAAGCAAGTGTTCCGACTGTGGTTGGCCCAGTGAGCCGCACAAAGCCTGTGTTTGTTGAAGATGCCAAGTTCTTGCGTCAGCAAACTAAGCAACCTATCAAGTGGGCGCTGCCAGGCCCTATGACGATGATCGACACGCTTTATGATGATCATTACGGTAGCCGTGAAAAGCTGGCTTGGGAATTTGCAAAGATCCTCAATCAAGAAGCGAAAGAGCTTGAAGCTGCAGGTGTCGACATCATTCAGTTTGATGAGCCTGCGTTCAATGTGTTTTTCGATGATGTGAACGAGTGGGGCATTGCATGTTTAGAGCGTGCGATTGAAGGGCTGAAATGTGAAACGGCGGTGCATATCTGCTATGGCTACGGCATCAAAGCGAACACGGATTGGAAGCAAACGCTAGGCACTGAATGGCGACAATACGAAGAAGTATTCCCGAAGCTGCAGAAGTCTAATATTGATATTATCTCGCTTGAGTGTCATAACTCACGAGTGCCTATTGAGTTACTTGAGTTGATTCGCGGTAAGAAGGTGATGGTTGGTGCGATTGACGTCGCTACTAACGAAATTGAAACGCCAGAAGAAGTAGCGAACACATTGCGAGAGGCGTTGAAGTACGTTGATGCCGACAAGCTTTACCCATGTACCAACTGCGGTATGGCACCTTTGTCTCGTGAAGTATCGACCGCTAAGCTCAATGCGTTAAGTGCGGGTGCGGAGATCATTCGTAAAGAGTTGGTGGGTTGATATTAATACTTAGGCTCCGCACCATGAACTAAAGTTAGCGTCATTCCAGCGAGTTTAAACGAGACTAGGAATCTGATAACAGCTCGCTGGTAAATGACGAGAACTTTCGCACTTCAAAGCACGTGATTAGTAGATTCTGAATCACTTCGTCCCTCGCTGTTCAGGATGACGGATGTTGGAAGATACATTGCTCGCCATCCCCCAGGTATTAGAGCAGCTCTAAGGTAGGGTCATTCCAGCGAGTCTAGACGAGACTAGGAATCTGATAACAGCTCGCTGGTAAATGACGAGAACTTTCGCACTTCAAAGCACGTGATTAGTAGAT